>JAFRCZ010000030.1 GCA_017404125.1 Methanobrevibacter sp. | reverse complement strand
TTAATTTATTATTTTCATTTGCCGAGATAGTCTAGCCTGGTAAGGCGCGGGACTTGAAATCCCGTGGTGTAATAGCCGCCTGGGTTCAAATCCCAGTCTCGGCGTTTCTATTAAATTTTTCTTTAAAACTTTTTTAAAACTATTTTTTAATTTTCTTAAAACTATTTTCTAAATTATTTCTATTATTTTCTAATTTTAAAAATGTGAAAAATTTTTAAATTGTTATAATTATTTTAATTTTTTTTAATTTTTACAAAAAAGATCAAGAGTTTTTTATCAATTTTTTGACTCAAAATTTTATCATGATTTAATTTAATAAAACTTTGCTTAAAATGATGGTTTTTATAAAACTTTTAATTTAATCAATCGTTAATTCAATTAAATTAATATTATGTTATGATGATTATTTTTGAAGAATACATATCTACATGTGCTTGCTGAAATTTAATAAATTAATAAAAAAATAAATATTTTTATACAAAAAAGAGGGTTATGTTTCAGTTAAAAAAAGTTTTTTTGAAAATTTTGGGGATGATATTTGATGAATAAAAAAAGTATTTTTGGTGGTAATTATTCTAGATAAATTAATATTAATTTTGAAAATTAATATTAAAAATTATCTAAGCTTTTTTTGCTATTACAATTAATAATGCAACAACAATAATGAAACCTACAATCATTACAAGTCCAAAAGATGAAAGTCCGCTTAAAATATCTGCCACTAAATTCATAATATTCCTCCTTTAAAAAATCAATAATTAATTTAATAATTATAATTTTATTTAATAATATTTTTGTTAATATACTATTTAAAATTTTTTTAAAATCTTTTAGCTTTTTGAAGTTGAAAGTTTATGATTTTTTAATTTAAAGTTTAAATGTAATTATCTACAATTTTATTAGCAATTTTATCTGTAACTAAAATGATTGCAGAGACTATGATTATCAAAATCCAATCGTATAATCCAATTGAACAGGTTTTGAATATTGTCTGAAGGAATGGCACATAGATTACAAGAACCTGCAATATGAATGATCCGATAAGAGACAGCCAAAGCATAAGATTTCTTGTTTTGGAACTGGACCTGTAATTCAATGCATTAAACAATTGATACAATACAAATACAGTAAATGCAACTGTAATTGCCTTGGTTTTTACATTAGCTCCCCCTCCATTCAATTCATAAAGGAAGAGTCCTAATGTGCCTATAGTCATAACAATTCCTGAGATTGTTATTTTAATAAGTGTTCTTTTGTCAATCAGTTCTCCTTTTTCAGGTGGCCTGTTCATTATATCTTCTTCAGGACCTTCCAATCCTAAAGACTGTGCAGGAGGGCCATCCATAATGATATTAATCCATAAAAGCTGGATTGGGGTAAATGGAGTTGGTATAGGTAATAATGATCCTATAGTGATGGTTAATATTGCTCCGATGTTTGTTGACAATTGGAATTTTAAAAATCTTTTAATATTGTCGAAAATTGTTCTGCCCTCTTTTATTGAAGAAACGATTGTAGCAAAGTTATCATCTCTTATAATCATGTCTGCAGATTCTTTTGTCACATCAGTTCCACTGCCCATTGCAACTCCAATGGAAGCCTTTTTAAGTGCAGGGGCATCATTTACACCATCACCAGTCATTGACACGATTTCGCCGTGGCTTTGCAAGACTTCAATGATTTTTCTTTTTTGTTCAGGATATACCCTTGCATAAACCTTAATGTCTTTTGCAATTTTTGCATATTCCTCATCACTTAAGTCTTCCAATTCCTGACCAGTTAGGATTTCCTTAGACCCCTGATTATTTTCGCTATCATATAATCTAGGTAAAATGCCTATCTCTTTAGCTATTGCAGTTGCAGTATCCTTGTGGTCTCCTGTAATCATCACTACATTGATTCCAGCTTTTTGACAATCTGCGATGGCTTCAATAGCTTCAGCCCTTGGAGGATCCATAATTCCAAGAAGTCCAGTAAAAATCAAATCCTTTTCAAATAATTCTCCATGATGCTTATTTTTTGAATATGTTTTATGTATTTCAGAATCCCCAATCTCAAATTCTTTATGGTCTAATTCTAAAACCCTTTTATATTCTTCTTCATCTATTTTATTATAGGCAAGAGCTATGACCCTAAGGGACTGATTTGTCATTCTCTTGATTTCACGGATCATTTCATTCTTAGTTTCTTCGTCAAAAGTGTTTACATGACCCTTGAAATCAATCTTTT
>JAFRCZ010000029.1 GCA_017404125.1 Methanobrevibacter sp. | reverse complement strand
CCAGGGTTATCCCGGTCCTAAGGGTAGGTTATCCACGTGTTACTGAGCCGTACGCCACGAATCTGAATTCGTTCGACTTGCATGGCTTAATCGAATCCCAATAGCAGTAGCTTCTGCCAGGATCAAACAGATTTGACAGAAAACATAAAAATAAGTCAACTTCGTTAAAACGAAATCAAAAAGACTTAGAAGTACGCATAAAAAAAATTAGACGAGATATTACACAAAAATATTCAAATATTACATCACAGACATAACAATCAAATATCACCACATCTACTTAACCAACATCAAACACTAAGTCAAACTTAGGTTCTCACGAATATATAATAATATTAATACAAGATTAATATTTTATGAAAATTAAATTTATAAACATAAATTTAGCCATATGTGGAAAAGCAGTCATCATAGTAATGTGAATACATATACTTAGACCAACGCCATAAACACATGGCACAACTAATAGTGAAAGTTACAACATTTACAAAAATAAAAATAAACTATTGCAAAAATTTATTTTTTAAAATATATTAGATATATATTATTTATTTTTTAGAATATAACTTAAATTAACATAATTTTTAAGTTTTAGGAAAATATAAAAAGAAAAAATTTGGAAAATTTTGAAAAAATAGGGAATCTTTAAAAAAATTAGCTGAAAGAATAAAAAATTAGGAAAAAAGTGAAAAAACTGGAAAAACAGAATGAATAAGAAAAAAGCTAAAAAATCCTTTAAATAATAAATAAGACAATAAAACATCTTTTTTTATAAAATAAACTATGAATTGAATTAAAAAAACAAAATAAATAGAAAAATTTCTGATAAATATAAATTTGACTAAAAAAATTATTTATTTAGTTAAAAAAATAGATAATTAACATACATTTAACAAAATAAGATAAATTATTTATTTAAATCTAAAAAAAGGAAAATTTTTATCAAATTAGAACTAAAATATTCCAAGAATAATTCAATTTTTAATATTTTTCTCATTTACAAAAATAATAACTAATATATAAATATAACTATTTTTTCTTAACAGTATTTAAAGAAATGAAATTTTCATTAAAATTCATGAAAACTATTTTTTAAAAAAAAAGATCTTTAATAATAAATAATTTGGAATAATAAAAAAATATATTATATTATATATTATTAGGATAATGTTATAGCTGAAGATGGCAATGATGATGGGGAAAATATAACAATTGTTAATTTAGATGGGATAAAAAAAAGAAAAAATTAAAAAATTAGGAATTGTAGCTTCCTTAGAAGCTAGCAATTACATCTCCTAATAATTTAATAGATTCTTCTACGTTTTTACCTACAGGGGATCCTGCTACGTATTGAGTTACACCCATGTCAGCTAATGCTTCAATCTTAGGTATGAACTCATCAGGGGTACCGCATACAGAGAATGCGTCAAGTGCTTCAGGAGTTACAGCGCCAATAGCACCACCGAAGTCACCTTTAGCTAAGAATGCACCCATTTGTTCGTTGAATCCTTCAGGTAATCCGTGTCTTTCAATTACTGGAGGTGGGGAACCTGCTGCAATAAATGCAACTACGATTTTAGCAGCGTTTTTAGCTGCTTCAGAGTCAGTACCAATGGAAGTAGCAGTGTATGCAGCTACATCGAAATCTTTTGCTTGGTCGCCGATTCCTTTTTTAATCATAGGCATAGCAGCTTCATAATCTTTAGGGTTGGAAGCGTTAATTAATACACCGTCAGCGATTTCACCAGCGGTTTCTAACATTTTAGGACCTTGTGCACCCATGTAAATAGGGATTGCATCTTGTACTTTTTTAGCTCCACCTAATGCTGCACCAGCTTCAGTTTTTCCACCGTCTAATAAGGTGTTAATGTCTGCAATAGCTGCTTTGATAGTGGATACAGGTTTTTCCCAAGCGATACCTAATGCGTCAAAGGTTGCTTTGTCACCAGGACCAATACCAAAGGTTGCTCTACCATTAGAAATTTCGTCGATAGTAGCAATTGCGGAAGCGGAAATTGCAGGGCTTCTTACGTATGGGTTGGTTACACCAGGACCCATTTTAATGGTT
>JAFRCZ010000028.1 GCA_017404125.1 Methanobrevibacter sp. | reverse complement strand
ATTTCTATTTTTTATTTTTTATATTTCTTCGATTTTCCTTCTTCTTCAATTTTCATTTAATTTTATTACATCTTCACCATATCTTTTTTTTATTTTTTAATTTTCATAATCTTTTTTAAAAATACTTAATATTTTATAAAATGTATTTGACATATATCAAAGGCATTTGATAAAAAGCCCTAAAAATGCTTTATTTTTGAAATAAAGGTCTAAAAAAATAGATATCTTTATATTGGATAAAATAATTAAATAAAATTATAAAATCAAGCCAAATAGAATTAAATTAAACTTTACTTTAATAAAATATATTTGAATTTAAATTTAGCAATTCCTCAACATGATTTATGGAAAATAAAGGATTCTAAGAAATATTGATTTTATAATAATCTAGCGTAAAAAAAAACTAAATGGGGAGAAACATTAATGACACAAATAAGTGATGCAAAAAAAGGCATATTAACAGAAGAAATGAAGCATGTCGCTAAAATTGAAGGCGTTAGTGAAGATTTTATTTTAAAATCTGTTGCAAATGGTACTATCGTAATACCAAGTAATGTACACAGAGACATTGAGGCATCTGGTATTGGTGCTGGACTTAGAACTAAAGTAAATGCAACTGTAGGAACTTCTACCGACATTGTAAACTTTGATGAAGAGGTATTGAAAGCACAAATAGCTATTGATCATGGTGCAGACTGTTTGATGGAATTGAGTATTGGCGGAGACTTGGATGTAATAAGAAGAAGAGTCCTTGACATGTCCCCACTTCCTGTAGGTTCCGTACCTGTTTACCAAGCAGCAATTGAAAGCATTAGAGAACATGGCTCTGTTATTTACATGGATGAAGATGACTTATTTGGAGCAATCGAAAAGCAAGCAAAAGACGGTATTGACTTTATGGCTGTTCACAGCAGTATCAATATTGAAACATTAACCAGACTTAAAAGACAAGGAAGAGTGACTGGTCTTGTATCTAGAGGGGGTTCCTTCATGTCTGGTTGGATTGTGGAAAATGAAAAGGAAAATCCATTATATGCTAACTTTGATTATGTATTAGAAATTGCAAAAGAGCATGATGTAGTGCTTTCCCTTGCAAACGGTATGAGAGCAGGGTCCATTGCTGATTCAACTGACAGGGCCCAAATCCAAGAATTGATTATCTTAGGTGAATTGATTGACAGATCAAGAGAAGCTGGCGTACAATGTATGATTGAAGGTCCAGGTCACATTCCTATCAATGAGATTCCAACCAATGTAATGATTCAAAAGAAAATGTGTTCTAATGCTCCTTTCTATATGTTAGGACCTATTGTATGTGATGTGGCACCTGGCTATGACCACATCGTATCTGCAATCGGTGCAGCATCTTCTGCAAAGGCTGGAGCAGACTTCATCTGTTATGTAACTCCTGCAGAACACTTAGCGTTACCATCTCCTGAAGATGTAAAGGAAGGTGTAATTGCAACTAGAATCGGTGCATATGCAGGTGACTTGGCAAGCGGTCAAATCGATGGTTCACAAGACCTTGCTATGGCTGAAGCAAGAAAAAGATTGGATTGGGAAGCTCAATACGAATGTGCAATGTTCCCAGAAGCTGCACGTGCAAAAAGAGACCAAAGACCTCCTGAAGAAGAGGACACTTGTACAATGTGCGGTAACTACTGTGCAGTAAAAATAGTAAATCAATGGTTAGACCAATCTGATTCTGACTTGATAAAATAAGTATATTATAGTTTCATTTTATGAAACTTTTCTATTTTCTTTTTTTATTTTTAAAACAAGTTTTATATTTTTTTTATTTTTTTGAAGATTTCTTTTTTTTAATAATTTTTACTATTATATTTTTTAAAATTTTACTTTTAATAATATTTTTAATTATCTGCTTTTCCAAGGTTTCATAGGTATAAATCCTTGTTCCCCTATTTTTGTTTGACCATCAAAGAGCAGATATTCAATTAAATTATAAATATCCTCTTTTGTATCATTTATCTGCACTAAACTGATTACGTGGCGGGTTTCATTTTTCAATATTTCATTTCCATTGAAATAGCTTGCATTTAAAAAGGTATAATATTCATCAGAGTTTCTAACAATTTTGAATGCATCGAATTGTGATTTCACTTCTCTTTCTATAGTGAAATTAATGTTTTCTTGTCTTAATGTGCTCCATGCCAACCTTTGAGCACTTCCCTTAACTCCAATGAATTTCAAATCTTCTAAATCCTCTATTTTTTCAATTGTCTTTCCATGATTTGGAGAAATCAGGACTAAATGGTCATAGGCAATAGCTGTAAAATTCAAGTCATTTTCAAAAGCAAGCAATGGGTCATCCAATGCAAGGATATCCACTAAATCCTGTTTTGCAAGTTCGTATGCACTTTCGTCATCACTGCTGTAAATCAATGTTTTAAAAGGCAAATCATAGCTTATGGCCTGTAAGAGGCCAGTAATAATGTGTCCTCCAGCTATTATAATCTCTTCCCTATCCTCCAATCTGTTTTTATATTTATAGTAAATGTCTAAGAGTTCATATCCTTTTGGGCTTAATTCAGAACCGGATCCTACAGTTACGACTAATTTTTCCCCAAGCTTGTCTTCAGCATTTTTCACTCTTCTATTGAGTACAGAGTGGGAAACTTTCAATTCCTTAGCTGTTTTTCTTTGGGAATATGTTTTTGATAGTGATTCCAATGTTTCAAAGAATTTATAATTGAAGGATATTCCGTCTATTTCAATTCCAATCTCAGGTTTAATGATATTCTTTTCATCTATGAATTCATCATGATTTTCATCTTCACGATTTGCCATTAAATCCCTCTAAGCCCTATTTTTTGCATTTTTGTTTTGAAAATATATATTTTCATTTATTCAAAATATTAAAAAAACTTTTTGTTTTACATCACTGATTAATTTTAAATATCTTAATAAATATATTATAATTATTGATGGTTTAGGTAGAGATTTAAATGGAGTATATGATATCAGCAATTGAAGCGATTTTAGGCAATATTCATGATGCAGAAGAATATTTAGTTGAAGAAGACATAGCTAAATTTATTGAAATTATCACTACAGCAGATAACATTTTTGTAACTGGTGCAGGAAGATCAGGACTTGCTGCTAAGGCGTTCGCTATGAGATTGATGCACTTGGGATTGAGTTCCTATGTTGTAGGTGAAACCATTTCCCCAGCTATTAATGAAGGGGATTGCATTTTGGCTATTTCTGGTTCTGGAGAAACCAATACTATTGTCACTGCTGCAAAGATTTCTAAAAAAAGGAAGGCAAAGGTTTTAGCATTAACTTCTTATCCGGAAAGTACTTTAGGTAAAATAGCTGATGGAATCATTCATGTAAAAGGCAGAACAAAAGTGGATGAGGATGATGAAAACTACCTTAAAAGACAAATTAAAGGAAATTATACTTCTTTAACTCCTCTTGGAACTGCATTTGAACTTACTTCATTAGTATTCCTTGATGGATTGGTTTCTGAATTAATGCATGCAATGGGGAAAACCGAACAGGATTTAAAGGATAGACATACTGTTTTAGAATAAATTTTCTTTTATTTTTCTATTTTTTCTTTTTCTTTTTATTTTATCTTTATTCTATTGGTATTTTTTTACTTTCTATCATCCTTTTTATTTCTTATTTTGTATTTACATTTTGTGTAGTTAGTATTTCATTAAAGTGTTATATATTTATTTTATAATCGATTAACTTCTTTGTTTAAATTTATACTAATTTTTCTATCCTTATGAACTATTTTTCTTAATCGTTTAAGCTTTATTTTAACCATATTATCCAATTATATGGTTATTTAATAATTTAGAAAATTATTTATATAATTGATATGAAAAATATTTCATGTTATATATAATTTTAAGGTAATAATATGGAAAAGAAAACTACAATCATATTGGCTATTTTAATTGCCCTCATTGCATGTGGAGTGGCTATCAGCTTATTTGCCTCTCCATCTTCCATCTCTTCTTCAGGCAATCAGACAATAACCGATATGGCTAATAGGACAGTAAATATTCCAGGTGATATTAATCGGGTGGTTGCTACAAGCCCTCCAATGACTACAATCATGTATATGCTAGCTCCTGAAAAGATAGCAGGTGTTAACTTCCAATGGACCGATGAAGAACTAAAATATGTTCCAGATCAATATAAAGACAAGTTTCCGGTTGTAGGAGGATGGTTTGGAAGCCAAGATGGTAACTATGAGGAATTCATCGCTTCTGAACCAGATTTTGTTGTTGAATCAATTGATGAAGGTATGGGAGTTGACCTATCTACCGTTGCAGAAAGACAAGAGAAATTTGGTTCAATTCCCGTTGTAGCTGTAACTGACAACACCAATGTTACTAAAATTGATTCCACTATTGAATTTATGGGCAAAATATTGCAGAGAGAAGATAAAGCAAACGAACTTATTTCTTTCAACGATAAATACTTATCAGAAGTAAACAGTGTAGCATCATCCATTCCAGATTCTGAAAAGAAATCTGTTTACTATGCTTCAGGGGAAGATGGATTGTCTACCTATGCAAGTGGAGCTTCACATGGACAATTGATTTCCCTTGTTGGTGGAAAAAATGTTGCAGACACTGAAGTTCAGGATAGTGGAAGCGAACTTACTGTTTCCATTGAACAAGTGATGAAATGGAATCCAGATGTAATTATAGCTACTGATGAAGACTTTTACAATAATGTCTATAGGGATTCAAAATGGGCAAGCGTAAAAGCAGTTAAAGACCATCAGGTTTATATTTCTCCACAGTCTCCATTCAAATGGTTTGATAGGCCTCCAGGTGCAAATATAATCATCGGTGTTCCTTGGACTGCTAAAGTCATTTATCCAGACAAATACTCCAATATCAATATGGTAGAGGCTACTAAAGAGTTTTACAGCAATTTCTATCATTACGATTTAAGTGATGATCAAGCAAGAGAAATCTTGATTTCATCTGGTATTAAAGAGTCTGATTTATAGTTTGGAATATGAATTTTTCATATTATTTTTTAATTTTAAATTTGATTGAATCATAATTATAAAAAATAGATTAATTTTAAGGATTTGTATTAATGAATGAGAATTCTTCTTTGAATATAGATGATTTGGCAATTTACCTATTGCTGATTGCATTGCCAATAGTCTTATTCTTTGTATCATTTATGCTAGGCAGGTATCCAGTAGCGCCTATTGATGTGGTAAAGACTATTTTAAGCCCAATCTTTCCACAATTAGCGGTATCCCCAGAGATAAATTCTATTGTATTTACAATTAGATTACCTCGTATCATTGCGGCATTGCTTGTTGGTGCGGCTTTATCAATCGCTGGGGCTTCTTTTCAGGGAATATTCAAAAACCCTCTTGTATCCCCAGACCTTTTAGGCGTATCTATGGGTGCGGGATTTGGTGCGGCTATTGCAATTTTGGCAAATGCAGGAAATGCATTGATTCAATTGTCTGCCTTTATTTTTGGAATCATTTCAGTATCAATCACTTATGGTATTTCAAAAGCATATAAGGCAGGAGGAATACTCCTTTTAGTGCTCTCAGGTACTGCAGTTTCAGCATTCTTCAATGCTTTAATCTCTGGTGCTAAATTCATGGCAGATCCTTATGATAAACTTCCTCAAATTACATATTGGCTTATGGGTAGTTTATCTGCAGTTAATTTTGATAAATTGGCTATGATAATCATTCCTATGCTTATTGGAATGATTGTCATTTTGGTTTTAAGATGGCATTTGAATGTATTGGCTATGGGTGATGAGGAAGCCCAATCCTTAGGTTTGGATGCCGGTAAGCTTAGACTGATTATCATTGTAGCATGTACTTTAGTGACATCTGCAGCAGTATCCATCAGTGGAATCATTGGTTGGGTCGGTCTTGTAGTGCCTCACATGACTCGTATCATTGTAGGTCCGGACCATAAGATTCTTCTTCCAGCTTCCATAAGCATTGGAGCAAGTTTCTTATTGTTGATTGATAATATTTCAAGAACCTTTATTTCAATCGAGATTCCTATAGGTATATTGACAGCTATTGTTGGTGTTCCATTGTTCCTTTACTTGCTTAGGAGAGGTTATTCCGAGTGGAATTAGTTTTATTTTGATGTGGTGATTGCTTGACAAAATTAGTAGAAGTGAAAGATGTTTCATTTTCATATGATAAAGATTCTCCAATCGTTTTTGAGAATATCAGCTTTTCAATCGATAAGGGTGATGTCTTATGCATATTAGGGCCAAATGGTACTGGAAAGACTACACTGATAAAAACCATTAATGGCCTTCATGAAGTAAATTCAGGAACTATTTCATTAAATGGAACAAACATTAATGAACTGTCATATAATGATATTGCAAAGCTTGTAGGATATATTCCTCAAGGACATGTTCCCTCTTTTCCTTTCAAGGTCTTTGATGTAGTGCTTATGGGAAGGTCTCCTTATATCAATTTATCAGCATCTCCAAAAGAAGAGGATAAGGAAATAGCTTTAAATGCCTTAAAGACACTTGGAATAGAAGATTTAAAGGAAAAAAGCTATACAAACCTAAGTGGTGGTGAACGTCAATTGGTTTTCCTTGCAAGAGTTCTTGCCCAAGAGCCTGATTTGCTTATTTTGGATGAACCAACCAACCACCTTGACTTTGGTAATCAAATCAAGCTATTGGAAATGATTGAACAGTTATCCGATTTGGGTCTTGCAGTCATTATGTCTTCACATTATCCGGATCATGCTTTCTTGGCAGCTTCTAAAGTAGCTATCATGAAAGACAAGACTTTCATTGACTTTGGATCTCCGGAAGATGTTTTAACTGAAGAGAATCTTAATAAGGCTTATGGCATTGATGTAAAGCTTGTTGAACTTGAAGACAATAGGAAGATTTGTGTTCCTTTAAAGACTAATTTGGAATTGGTCATGAGCAATTATTCTAAAAAGTATTCCTTAAAATAAAATAAAAAAATAATGGATTATTTTTATAAAATTATTTATAAAAGATTTTTTAAAAATTAATTAAAAGGTGTAAAAATGGTAAGTATTGAAGATTATGAAGAACAATTGGCAAAAGCTAAGGAATTCCATGGAGAACTCTGTGGTGGAATAGCTATTGGTACCAAGCTTGCAATGTATGGTATGGAATTAATGGGCTTTGAATTGAACAAGCGTCATAAAAACCTCATTGTATTTTTGGAAATTGACAGATGCATGTCTGATGCAGTACAGTCTGTTACCAAATGTACTATGGGTAAAAGATCCTTAAAGCAAATGTACTATGGTAAGTTTGCAGTGACTTTCTATAATATGGATACTGGTGAAGCAATAAGAGTCGCTGATGCTGATGCAAATAAACAGGACAAAGTTAGAGAAACCAGAGATGAAATGATTGAAAGATTCAAAAGAACTCCTGCTGAAGAGTTATTCACTGTAGAGAAAGTCCATGTTGAATTAAAACCTTCTCAAATGCCAGGTAAGCCACACACAAGCACTTACTGTTCTGTCTGTGGTGAAAAAATTACTGATGGACGTCACTTGAACCGTGGCGGAAAGCCAGTATGCATCCCATGTGCAGAAGGGGCATATTATGAAATAATTGATGAATAGAAAAATCAGTTGAATTTAATATTCATTTGGCTAGATAATTTATGATGAAAAATCATTGAATTTTACATTTATTTGGCTAGATGATTTATGATGAAAAAATGAGTTAGAATTTAATATTCGTTTAATTAAAATAATGATTAATTATTCTATAACTTTTATGTAAATCTATTAATTTAAATGGTGATTATTTATGGGAAATAAAACAGGCCTCTTACCTGCCAATGGACATCGTATTCAAGGTAGGTCAAGCGAGTCATTTTTGAATGCTCATGACATTATTATGGAATTGAACCTTAATGGAAATGAGGTATTTATGGATGCAGGATGCGGTGATGGGCATGCTGCACTTGAAGCGGTTGAAATAATGGATGATGATGCAACAATCTATGCAGTTGACATCTATGAGCCTTCAATTGAAGACCTTCAAAAAGCTGCAGATGAAAAGGGATATGATAACTTAATTCCAATCTGTGCAGATATTGCAGATCATATTGATTTGGAAGATGATGTTGTTGACATGATTCTTTTAATCAATGTATGGCATGGATTTAAGGCAACCAGAAGAATGGACGAAGCTATTGAAGAGCTTAAAAGAATTCTCAAGCCGGGTGGAAAAATAGCTATCATGGACTATAAGAAACAGGAAGCAAAACATGGCCCTCCTTTTACTGTAAGAAGCAGTCCAGAAGATTTGGAAGAAGTCTTTAAGGAACATGAAATGAGCTTGTTCTCATTGAATCCAGATTGTGGTGAGGATATTCCTCAAGGTAAGTCTCATTATTTAATCCTTTTCCAAAAATAGTTATTTTTTTATTTTCTTTTTTTCATTCTTTCTTTTTTTATTTTCTTTTTTTTACAGATTATTTACTATTTTTTTATTTTTTATTTCCAATTTCTTTATTTTTTCTTTAATTAATAGAACTTAAAAAAATAGAAAAAGGATTTATTAAAAAAAATAGAAAAAGGATTTATTAAAAAAAATAGAAAAAGGATTTAATTCAAATCCTTTTAATAAAAAATATTTTTTATATTCCTTCAACATTTTATTTAACAACAACTTTTGATTTTTTACTAATTTTAGCAAAAGTATTGTCTCCAGCAAATTTTACAGTAAAGCTGTAAGTTTTCTTTTTAGATAATTTTACTTTAACTTTTGCAATACCTTTTTTATTGGTTTTTGCTGTGTAAGTTTTTCCATTTATCCTGAAAGTTAATTTTTTGCCAGCTATTGCTTTTCCTTTTGCTGTTTTAAAGCTTGCAATCAAGTATTTCTTTTTGCTTTTAAGCTTATAAGTTTTTTTGGAAACGGTTAATTTAGCTTTTTGCGCTTTAACAGTTATCTTTCTAACTGCAAATGATCCATTATATTTATCATCACCAATAAAACAAATTGATGCGGTATATGTTCCTTTTTTAGCAAGGTTTATTTGCAGTTTCGCAAATCCATTCTTGTTTGTTGTCAATGTGTAAAGCTTTGCATTGAATCCAATCTTTATCTTTTTTTTGGACAATGCATTGCCTTTACTGTCAGTTAATTTGATTTTAAGATATTTTCCAATTTTTCCATCTTTGCTATAGACAGTAGTGGTTGTCATGGAACTAACTGTAATCTTTGTTGATGATTTTGATACAACAGGCTTAGTTGAATTGTCATCAGAGCTATTGCTTGAGTTTGTATCATTGTTTTGATTATCAGTTATATTGGTTTTGTTGATTATCACATCATTACCGCTTTCGTTATTGATAGTGAAACTGATTGTTTTTATTCCTTCATCAATATTGTTGTTAGTTAGTTTAATGTCACTGCATATTGGGTTAGGCCTATTAGCCATTATTTCTAAAACAGTAATGGACTCCCCAATTACATCATCGTCATTTCTATTGATGCTATTGTTATCTATAGTTATTGATGAAATATTGAGGTAGTCTTGGTTTTCACTGTCGATTCCATATGCTTGGACTAAAACAGCTCCATTCTTAAGGTAGAAGCATAGGTTTGAAATAATCACATAATCTAAATCAGGATTTTCAGACTTTGATGCAATTTTAAAGAGAACATTATCATTTTTTGATTGGATTCTGCCCAGGTCATTGCCTGTAATGCTTATATTTTTGTCAATGGTTACAGTGTCAATGGAGTAATCCCTATCTATTATAATGATGAAGCCATCTTTAGCGCTATTGATTGCATCTTGAAGGTCTTTTGTATCATTTCCTGTATTGTTTGGATAAACATAACCGCAAACTATGTTTTTTGTTAAGACAACATTGTCACATTCATCCATAATGTATACAGTATCATTGAATGCCTGTTTAAAGGTATAATTGAATATAATGTTAGATAGCAATGTCAAATTGGATGGAATATCATTTTCTGCATTATTTTCTAATTTGATATTAAGTTTAGGTAGTGAATTGTAGATAGAACCATCATTTAAAACATAGTATAGATCATATTCATAATTTCCTTTTTCATCAAGTGCATCTGGGCCATCGATTTTTAAATTAATCCAATTTTCTGGTGAAACGTATTCTCCATCCAAGCAAATTAATTCTTTTTCCACTATTTCTTCACGTGAATTAAAGTCAATTCCCCAATAGATATTATTTAAGCTTCCATTTTTATAGACTATTGAGTTGTTTAAGATTTGATTTATCAATATTGAGTTTTCTATGGTTAAATTGGATCCAGTATAATAGATTGAACTTCCATTAGTATTTATGAAAACAGAGTCTTTTATAAGGGTATTATAAACATTAGTGTATCCATAAATATCAGAACCTAAAGGAGTATATGGCATAATAAGGCTGTCTAAACCAGAGAGGGCATTATTAATAAATTCACAGCCATAGATTAAAAAGTCTCGAGTTCCCGGACCTAAGTATATGGCACCTCCACTGGATATACCAAAGTTATCCTTAAAACTACAATTGCTTATTGAACAATTTTTTGATCCTTTAAAGTATAATGCACCTCCGTCTGTGTGGGTTATTCCATTAACAAATGATGAATTGACAATTTTTCCATTATCTCCACACCAATAGATAGCCCCACCATATCCTTCTGCCAAGTAGGTCTCTTCAATACTATGCAAATCCCATCCCCATTTAGCTGTAGCGGAGTTATTTATAAAATTGGAGTTGCTAATAGTACAATTATTTCCTTTTAGGAATATTGCTCCTCCTGAAGATGCAGTTTCATAATTATACCCACTATTGTTAATAAAATTACAATTATCGATTAGGGCATTATTTCCAATTATGCGTATAGCTGCACCGTCTGTGTGGTGGCAACTTGATTTATTTGCAATGTTATTTGTAAAATTAGAGTTTAAAATGGACATGTAATTTCCTGTACAGGATAATGCTGAACCTAACTCTCCGTCAATGCAGTCTTCAAAGTTACAGTTTTTTATAGTTATTCCATTATTTTTTGCATCAACTCCAAGTCCTTTGGATTTAACGAATCTTATATTATCTATAACCACTCCTGCAGCATTGATTTCCAATATTTCGGATAAATATTGTCCATCCAATACTGTAGAACCGGTTCCTTTGAGGGTTATGGTTTTATTGATTATTATAGGGTTGGAATTTCCCATGTATTCTCCATTAAGTTGTATAGTATCCTTTTCTTTAGCCTTGTCAACTAAATTTTGAATATCATTAAAACTTAATGCATTGTTTCCTGATTCCAATTTATTTTCTAATTTGAAGTCTAAATCCGCATCTAAAACTTCATCATGACTGTTTGAATCATCTTGAACTTCATTCAAACTATTTTCTTGTGATAATTCATTGTTTCCAATGGAATTATCAATAGAATTATCAATAGAATTATCAATAGAACTACCTATAGGGCTATCTATAGAATAATCATTTGAATAATCCACATTAGAAGCTGATGCTATACCTAAACTTAAAATTAAAATGATAAATAATGATATTGCTATCAGCTTTTTGTTCAAATTTCTTTTCATAAATTTCACTACCTAATAAATTTAAGCGGGGATTTTATCATCTGTGACATTATAAGTTAAGATTACATCATATGTTCTAAAGCTGACGTTAATCAAAGAGCCTACTGAGAATTTAATGTTATTTCCACTTTCTAAAAAGTTTTCCTTATCAAAACTGAATGTTGCTGTACCGCCTATTACATCGAAATGAACTTCTATTTGCTTGTCGCTGCCATAGTTTAAGGTAGCGTACATGTCAAATGTAGCAAGGTTGGTTGCCAATTCTCCGTTTTTATAGAAATTGATTTGATAGGTTCCAGGGCTTCCCCCCTCGGTAATGTTGAAGCGAATAGTGCTTGTTTGAATTCTTGGGCACATTGTACCAACACCAACAGTTCCGCTTTCCTCATCCCAGGTTCTTAAGGTGTTTGTACCATACCAGTTAGGGTCTATCTTTAACTGCAAGTCTGGATTGAATTCTCCAGGACCATAGATTCCCATAGGGTTTGCACTCATTTCACCAAGGATCCATAAGCTTGGACCTTCAGCATTTCTATAAACTGCATTGTCTGTTACAACAGGTTCGACAGCTTCTTCAGCCAAATCATATGGTGCATTGAATCTGATTCCCTCTAATGCATTGTCTGCAATCAAATTGCTTATAATCACAATTCCAGTACTGTTGTTTGCATCAATTGAAATTCCCAAATAATTGTTGCTGATATTGTTTTGCTCTATTGTAATGTTTACTGCAGAGTTATTGAGGAATATTCCATATCCTCTTGGACCTTCAGGGACATCTGTCACATACCAGCCGATGTTGTCAATAATTGTGTTATCTGCAATTTCAGAGTTTGCAGTTCCAAATCCATATTTAATGCCGTAATTGTTCAATCGGATTTCGTTTGCTGCAATAGTTAAATTATCGCTGTATTCTGAATATATTCCGCTTTCAAAGTTATTTACAGTATTATTGATAATGTTTATGTGGGTGCTGTTTTTAATGTTAATTCCATATCCTGGCAATAATGTGCTTCCATTGTCATAATCAGCTATTTTGCTTTCATCCAATGTATTGTTAACGATATTATTGACAATATTTACATAATTTGAATTTTCAACTACAATGCCGTCAGATTCTCCGGTTTTGGAATTTGCAAGGATTATTAGATTGTTTAAATTAACATGGTCAGAATTTATCCTTATCACAGGGCTATTTGCACAGCCAGTCAAAACAGTTAGATCATCAGAAACAATAGTCAATGGCTTATTAATGCTTAATTTAACGTTATTATATTTTTCTCCTAAGAACTCTACAACATTTCCTTCTGGGCTATTGTCTATAATCCTTTGAATTTCCTTATTTGGAAGTCCTTCATCAATAAAGCTGATATCAGTTCCTTCAATTATTTTAATTGCATTGGTTCTATTTATTCCTTTGTTTAATTGGTTTCCTAGGAAATTGATTGTTATTGGATAGTCTTTAGCTTCTTTTAAGTTAATTATTAGTTTCGCCATTCCCTCATTGTCTGTTAATGAGCTATAGTTATTTCCATTTATTGAGAAGCTTAGATTTCCATTAGCTATTGCCTTTCCATTAAAATCTTTCAAATAAACCAAGTACTCTGAATCGGAATTCTGTGCAAAAGTTCTATTGTAACTGACTAAACTAGGGATTCCCTTTTCAATAGTGATTTTATTGGTTTTAGTGATTGCATTGTATTGCTTGGTTTTAGGGGAGTATATTTTTAAATTATATACTTTAGCATTAGCTAAGTTAATCTTTAATTTAGCCACTCCATTTTTATTGGTTTTAACGCTGTATGTTTTGGAATTTATTGTAAATTTCACTGTTTTTCCTGCAATCGCCTTATTGTTTTGATCTTTAAGGGTAATGCTGTAATATTTTCCAGCTTTAGGCAAATACTTTTTATTTGAACTTGTAATTTTCTGATTAAGTGCTTTTATTGTAATTTTGTTGGTTTTTGTCTTAGCATTGTATTTGCTTGTTTTTTCAGACTTGATTGTGACTTTGTAAGTGCCTTTTTTGGATAAATTAATTTTAAGTTTAATTATTCCTTTTTTATTGGTTTTCTTGTTGTATGTCTTTGTGCCTACTTTGATTGTCACTTTTTTACCTGCAAGAACTTTGTTGTTTTGGTCTTTAACTGTAATGCTGTAATAGTTTACACTGCTTGGTGCAAATACCTTATTGGCACTACTTATTTTTTGATTAAGTGCCTTTATTGTAATTGTATTTGTTTTTGTTATAGCATTGTATCTGGTTGTTGCTTTTGATTTGATTGTGACTTTGTAAGTGCCTTTTTTGGCTATGCTGATTTTTAGCTTGATTACTCCTTTCTTATTTGTTGTTTTTGTATAGGTTTTAGTGCCTACTTTGATTGTCACTTTTTTGCCTGCAATGATTTTATTTGCAGAATTCTTTAATGTTATTTGGAAGTAATCTACAGATTTCGGTGCAAATACCTTATTGGAACTTACAATTTTTTGGTTTTGCTTTTTAACGGTTATAGTTGCTTTTGCACTGCTTTTATTGTATCCTCCTTTTCCAGCAAAACGGGCTGTTAAAACATATGTTTTAGCAGTTGCAAGTTTAATCTGCAATTTAGCTTGGCCTTTTGAATCGGTTGTTCTAGTGTATGTTTTTCCATTTAACTTGAATGTGAGGGTTTGGCCTGATAAGGCATTTCCTTTTGAATCCTTTAAGATTGCAGTTATGTATGCTCCTGAATTTGGATATGTATTCATATTTGAAATGCTTATTTTAGTAGAAAGACTGTCAATAGGGATTTGTGAATCAGAAATATTAAAAGTAGCATAGGGGTTAGCTTTATAGTAATTGCTTTTTCCAGGGAAACATGCAAGCAATACATTTCCTGTTTTCAGATAGTCCTTTTCAGCGAATTTAACAGTTGCAGTACCATTCTGCATTAAAACAATTTGATAGACATCTCCATCTTGAGGATTTGTATAATCATTGTTTTTATTTAAGTAGAAAATTACATAGATTGAACTTAAGTCAGTAGCCACATTTCCTTTTTTATCTACAATAGATACAGAGTAGACCCCTTTTTCGGTTTGGCTTATTTCACTGACAGATAATTCATAGTCATTTCTACTCCATGTAGTGCTCGGTTTAAATAAAGTAGTTCCACATGGGGTATCCTCTTTTAAAAATGCATATTTTAAATAAACTATAGTTCTATCTACATCCCAATCACCGGTTCCCGCTTCATTATAAATGTATACATCATTTTCGCTATCGTAATCGAATTCACCCTTTCCTTCCTTATAGAAATATTTGACAGTGTAAGCCACTCTCACTTCGCTGTAGGAATTTCCTATGAAATAATTGTTATCAATGACTTCTAAATCGTCGTCTCCTGCATTGTTTCCGATGTTTCTTACACGATAATCATTTAATATTGCATATAATCCGTTTTCCCTAAAGAAATTCCCTTTGATTTCAATTTTTGTAATATTGCAGTTTACATAAACCCCTTGGCCGCTTTGCCTATTGTCACTGCCTAGATGCTGATTATATGCAATGAAATTGTTTAAGATGTAAACGTATTCCGCTGAAGTTAAATTGATTCCATTGAATCTGTTGTAAGTAATGTTATTGTCTCTAATTAGAGTGTCATTGTTACCAATGTCTATATTTATTCCATTCATTGTGTTATTGGTGATATTGTTGTTTATGATTGCGGTTTGCTCAGAATCAATAACTTTTATACCATGTTTGGAGTTTCGTACTATGGAATCCCTTACTGTTGTGTTAGTTGCATTTTCTATTCTGATTCCATCTCCATTTGGGGTATTGTTTATGGTACAGTTGATTATCTGAACATCACTTGCACCTCTGATTAGGATATTATATACATCAATTTCATCATCATCCAAAGCATTATTTAGAGTAAATCCTTGTATTGTTGTCCCGCTTCCTTGTGGGCCGATATAGAAAATTCCTAAAGTTCCAGATTCTCGTCTATTGCTAGTACATGGACTCATTACAGTTCCAACTTCACTTATGATTGTTAATCTTTTATTTATTATGAAGTGGCAGTGTTCATATGATTTGCCTGTGATTATAATGGTATCTCCTTCATGTGCACTGTTTATCGCATCTTGAATTGTTGGATTATTCATTTGGTTAAAAGCACTTCCATCAATTTCAATTGTAGAAGACAATTGATTTTCTTCTGCACTTGATGAAGTGAGCTTATCCTTTTCTTCATTTGCATCTTCCAATTCTAAGCTATCCAAATCTTTGTTATCATCAATTAATTCATTGGAATCAATATTTTCACTAAGATCTTCTGTAAAACCTTGACTAAGTTCTATTTCTTCATTGTTTGATACCTCGCTTATTTGAAGTGTATCAATATTATCATCAATAATGACTTCTTCACTTGCTACAGCTGCCCCCACATTAATTATAGCTATTAAAAGTAGTAAAGAAATCAGTATTATCCTTTTATTTCCCATTTTATCCCTATTAACTATTTTTTATAATATTTGATTGATATATAATTTGTATCTAAAATTATCAAATTGAATACTTGTATCTTAATTAATTTAAAAAAATATTCTATCGATATGTATAATTATTATATTTGTATTTAATAATATTTTCTTTATTAATTTAAGTAATTTTATATAAATTTTTTAAAAATAGTCTTTTTTAGGGTTTTTAGAGTTTAGGGTTTTTAGAGAAATATTAGAAGTTTTTTTATTAGAAAAATAGTCTTTT
>JAFRCZ010000027.1 GCA_017404125.1 Methanobrevibacter sp. | reverse complement strand
TTCATGGCGACAGATTACGTCACATCGCCCATTACCTTTAAAGGCAAAATCATTTTCGCTGTAGGTTGCGGCATTATTACTGTTCTAATAAGAATTTATGGTTCACTCCCAGAAGGTGTTTCTTTCTCGATTTTGCTTATGAATATCTTAGTTCCTCATATTGAAAATTTAACTTTAAAAAAGCAAAAAGTAGTTAATAATTGAAAATACATAATTAAGGAGCTATATTATGAAAAAAATAAATTTCAAAGATGTTGCTAAATCCTCTATTCCTCTAGTGTTAATTTGCATTGTTATCTCATTTTTACTAACTTTTGTAAATTTATCGACCAAAAGTACAATTGAAAAAGAGAAAAATTTAGAAATTATTAATGCTGATTTCCCCTTTATGCAAAGCAGTTCCAACTAAAGCCTTTTTAATTCCCATTTCATTGATTAAAGGAATTTCATCTTTAGTTATTCCGCCTCCTAAAATTATCTTATCCCTAAATTCGTCGAATCTTTCAAGCAATTCCTTATTGAAGCCTGCTTCAGTACCTACTGAGGAAATATCAAGCAAGATGATTTCATTAGGGTCAATTTTTCGCAATACTTCCTTAAATCCTTCCAAATCCAAATCCATATGTTTTGTGTACAATTCATTGTTCTTTACATCTACACTTACAATAATTCTTTCCTTTGGATACTTTTCAAAGATCTTTTCAAGCTCTTCAATGGATTCAAGGGTTTCAGTAGCTACAATAACCTTATAAGCAAAATCAAGCATGAATTCAAATGTTTCCAGATTGTCAACCCCTACATCCACAATTACAGGCAAAATGGTGTTTACCTCTTTTATCTTATAGATATTGTGATTTCCATTTCTTTCGATAAGGTCCAAATCAGCTATATACATCTCTTTAGCATTTGCTCTTTTTAAAGAGTTTGCTATTTCCACAGGGTCTGATGAAGATGCATAAATGGTTTTGAGTGGAGTGTAGGTTTCCCTATTGCCGCTTTTGCCGGATACAGCAACGGAGTTCATTAAGTCTAAAACAGGAATAATTTCTAACATTATTTCACCTTGAATAAAAATAATAAAAATATAATTATTATATTATATTAAACATTTTATTGAATCAAATAATTAATTAATAATTATTCATCTAATTTAATAAATATTTCGTTAGCCAATTCCTTGTCTACAGCCAATTGAGTGTTTCCCAATTGGAAGACATAGTTAGGGAATTTTTGAATCAGGCAAATTTTTGAACCTGGAATAAGGCCTAAATTCATGATTTTTCTCAGTTTGCGGGCGTCTTCTGTTTTAATGAATGAAACCTCTCCAGATTCTCCGCTGTGACATGATACTAATGGAACAGAATATTCATTGTTTAAATCATCACTTCCATCACCTTTAGGAATTGGATTGTTGTGAGGACAGTTTTCAGGGTTTCCCAATATTCTGCAAATGTTTTCTTCAACTTCTGCACTCATTACATGCTCAATCTGGTCAGCCAATTCCTCCATTTCATCCATATCAGCTAAAAACAAATCAGCTACAACCTTTTCAGCAATCCTATGCTTTCTAACTAAAGACCTTCCTAAATTCTCTCCAGTTTCAGTCAGATTTACAAAACCATCATCCATTTTGATATAATCCTTTTTGGCCAACAATTCAATGTCATCACTATTGAATTCATCAACGACCAATTTCTCTTCCTTTTCAAATTCTCTAACCCAAATATCCTTTAGATAATGTTCAATCTCGCTTCTTTCCATTTTAAACACCAAAATGTTAGAAATTATTTAAAAATCATGTTTTTTATCTTCTTTAGACTATCTTCAATAAATTTATAAGATTTAGATTCCGGTAAGATTTCATATCCGCAATTGGGACATTTAACTGTTTTGCAATTAATAGGGCATGAATCACAGCTGATGCCATCACACTTTTGAAATGTGAATCCGCAGAATTCACATTTGATTATCTGTTCTTTGATATCACAATCTTCAGCCATAAGAATCCCTTTTTTAATATTCCTATTTTAAATAATCTAATAATATAAGTAATTTTATAATATAAGTAAATTTATAATTTAAATAGATTTTCAGTCTATAAAACCACATTGAAAGTGGTTAATATTAAGTTTACAATGAATCCCATTGAAAATGCTAAAACTATACTCATAAGAGCTATTAAAGTAGCTAATTTTACACCTCTTTCCTTGATCATAATCATCAATTGAGCCACACATGGCAAGAATAATGTCAATGTTATGGATGCAACAAGCAATTGAACACCAGTCAATTGGCTTTGGATTGACATAAGACCTGCTGCACCAAAGTCTCTTCTAAAGAATCCGAGTACAAATGAAGAGCTTGTTGATGTTGGAAGACCGATTGCATTGACGACAGGACTGATGCAAGCGATAATCCATTGGAAAATGCCGCATAAGTCGAGTGCCCATATGATTACACTGATTAATATGAAAATTGGAATCAATTCCTTAATGTACATTACAAGACGGGTCCAAGTCTTTTTAGCAATGTGAGACAATTTAGGCCATCTTAAAGGAGGCAATTCCATAAAGAAGCTTGGCTGTGCTCCAGGGACAAATCTTTTTGCAAGGTAACCAAGGACAATGAAGTTGAATAGAATCACTGCAAGCCAGATCCAAATGGATTTAGGGCGGGCAGACAATAGTGCCATAATAACCCCCAATTGTGCAGAACACGGGATTGTCAATGCCATAAGCATTGTAGCAATATTCCTTTCCCTTTTTGTTTCCAATGTTCTTGTTACCATTGCTGCCATACTTCCACAACCTACTGCAAGAACAAATGGAATAACGCTTCTTCCGCTTAATCCAATCTTCTTGAATCCGTTATCCACCAAAAGAGCAAGCCTTGGCAAGTATCCGCTGTCTTCAAGTATGGAAAATACAATGAAGAAAAGAGATACAATCGGCAGAATAATACCGAATCCATAGGTCAAACCAAGGGTTACAATACCATATTCACCAACAAAGAGGTTCTGAATAGGTACCCATGGAATATACTGGACAACGACTGATGTGACCGCAGGGTTGATGTATTGTCCAAAGATAGTATTTTCCAAAAAGTCTACAAGAATCCCTGCACCAAGCACCCCTACAATCAAGTAAAGGCCAAAGTACAATACAAAGGCAAGTATAATTAATCCATAGAATGGATGAATCATTATTCTGCTTAACTTTTCACCTAAACTGTCCTTATCCTGAATGTTTACACTATCTATAGTGGTGTAATTTGATTTGATGTATTTAGCATAATCGGCAAGTCTAAGCTTTGTCAGATATTTAACAGGCTCGTCAAATTTAGCCCTTTGCTTATTGATGACTTCAGATAAATGAGCATAATCTTCCTTGTCCTTAACAAGGTTTACACTGTCTTCGTCTCCTTCAAGCAATGAAACCGCCAAATATCTTTTTGAAACCGGATATTTGCCATTTATATTATTTTTAATTTCAGAAATAGCTATTTCAATGGATCTGCCATAATCTACATCCAATAATGTCTTTGACTCATCCAATAAGCTGTTTTCAATAGAATCATAATTGACAATTGCATGCTTCAAGTCATCTAATCCTCTGTTTTCTGCAGCTGCAGTCAATACTACAGGAATACCAAGCTCATGAGACAAGCCATCTGCATCTATAGTTGCCCCCATTCTTTCAAGCTCATCCATCATGTTTAAGACTAAAATAACCTCTTTTCCTGCATCTATCAATTGCAATGTCAGATCAATGGACTTTTCAATGTTTTTGGCATCAACAACATGAACCATCAAGTCAAACTGTTCATCAAATACCAATAGCTTTGCCACTCTTTCCTCTTCTGTTATGGTATTTAAATCATAAAGCCCTGGAGGGTCTGTAACATGAACGGTCTTGTTTTCATATGTAAAATTACCTTCATCGATATCTACGGTGGTTCCAGGGTAATTGGAAACCATTGCAGTCAAACCGGTTAACTTATTGAATGTTAAGCTTTTTCCTACATTGGGACTTCCGATTAAAAGAACGTTTTTGTAATAGGATTTATCCTTATCAATTGAATTTTTTTCCTCTGGATTAATATTAGAATTAGTGTCTATCCCCATTTTTTACCTTCTCTTGCATTGCATATTTTAAAATTATTAGGTATGCCTAAATAATACTTTTATTAACTAATTATATAAATATTTCTCTAAAGAGCACTGGATAATTAAAAAGTATTACTTAAAAAAGAATTTGAAAAAACAGTTAAAAAATTAATTTAAAAAAAGAATTTAATTAAAGCTTTTTATGAAAAGGCCTTCTCTACAGTATCATCAACTGAAATATCTGAGGATTCTTCATTTCTTTTAAAATGAGCTAAATATTCTATATTTCCGCTTTTCCCTTGAATTTTAGAAACATCAAGATTGATGATATTGTAATCATATCCCTTAAAATATGATATTATATCAAGAATTACATCCTTATGAACTTCCTTATCGCTGATTATTCCCTTGTATTTTTTAGCCAATTCCTTTCCGCATTCAAATTGGGGTTTGATGAGGAAAACCAGTTCAAAATCTTGTTTCTCCAAGGATATTCTATCTATAATGTGCTTTAGTGATATGAATGATACGTCTGATACAATAATGTCAATTCCTTCAAATAAGCTGCTTGGAGCATTTTTAAAGTTTAATTGCTCATATAAGTCTACCCTTTCATCGCTTCTTAAGACATCTGCCATCAAATCGGTTCCCACATCAATGGCAACCACTCTTTTTGCCCCATGCTGTAAGGAGCAGTCAGTAAAACCTCCAGTTGACGAACCGATGTCCATAATGCTTTTATCATTTAAGTCTAAATTGAATGAATCTATTGCGCCTTCAAGCTTTAATCCAGCCCTAGATACATATTTAAGGGAACTGTCATCAATAATCTCAACTTTATCATGACCCTTTACAATATAACTTGCCTTTGTCACTATCTTATCATTTACCTTTACATTATTGGATTTGATCAATTCCTTTGATTTGGTTCTTGTGAGAGCAAAATTATTGTTTACCAAAAACTTATCCAATCTTTCCTTCATTCCAACACCATTTACATAAATATTGAATCATAATCTTAAATATAAATAATTGAACATTGAATCTTAATAATGTCTAAATCAAAAATATATTTGTTTATTTTACTTATTAAATAGTTGTTTTAAATATACTTCATAAAAAATTAGTTTAAAAAGATTTAAAAAAATAGAAGAAAATTAAAAAATATGAAAAATAGTAAAAAAATAAAACTACAGAACAGGAGAAAATGTATGAAACACGCCTTAAAAAAAAAAAATGGGGAGAAAAGAAAAGAGAATTCATCTCTTTTCTTATTCATATTGTGTTTAAAAATACTAGCTAAGATTAAAAATAAAGAGAATGAACCCTTAAACATATTTTATACTTCATAGTATATAAAGTTTACTTGAAAAATTATAAATTTCAATTGAATTGAATAAAATTTAATAAAATAGGACAAT
>JAFRCZ010000288.1 GCA_017404125.1 Methanobrevibacter sp. | reverse complement strand
TGCCTTTCATTACATTAGGATATCTTGGTTTTTTAGCATTTGGGGACTTTATAGCTATTATTTCATCTTTTATGAAAATGCTATTTTAAGTGAATAATATTATGATAATGGAGAAAAGCATGAATAAATTGATATCAGACAATAAAGGCCAATTATCTCTGGAATATATCTTAAGTTCCATGATTGTAATCTTGATGATCAGTCTGATTTCTGTACCCATCCTACTTGCTGCAATAGATTATTCCAATGATATAATCGATTCAATCAATTCTAAAAATGAATTATCTAAAATAACAGACGCTATTGACTTTTGTTACAGTTCTGGAAAGGGATCTAAAAGGATTGTATATGTGGATTTCAATCAGGATGTAAATATGAAACTCTATAATGATGGCGAAAATGGATTAGCCTCAATCAATTTGAATTTGTCTGATAATACAAAGGAAATCAGCAATTCATTCAATTGTCCTTTCTTAAATGAAAATATCCATTTATCAAAAGGATTCAATAAAATCATGGTAAAATGGGATGAGGATTGTGAGAAGATTGAAGTAAATAGGATAATCTAATCATTTTCCATTAAAAATCTCTTTTCATAAACTATATAAATTAATTATTTTAAATATAATAAGTAGAATAATAATTCTTAATTTTAAAATATTTTATTTAAATTGTTTAAAAACTTAAATAAATTAACTTATTTGGCCTTATTTTAAAAATTAGGATTTATTTTAGATTAGAAATCATTTAAAAGTTTATTCTGCTTGTTAAAAATTAAATATAAACATATTTATGTTTTATTTGTAAAAAGAGTTGATTATAATGGATTTAATTACTGGAATAATATTTGTTATCCTATTCCTTATAATTATGGTATTTGCCTTTTCCATGGGGATGTTGTCTCCATTTGTAGGAAGAAAGGAAATAGTATCCATAATTGTAATTGGATTTGTTCTTGGCGCTATCGGAGGATACTTCTTCATTGACCCTATTTATGATGAAAGTCCTTATGTGATAGGTAATATTCAAGGACTATTTACAATGGATAGTGAAGTAATTAATCTAAACATTCCATCAACTTCAAATCTCTCGGATGTAACAAACAAGATAAAAAGTTTAGACGGGGTTAATTCAGTAACTACAAATGGCTTTGAGCTGAAAACAGGATTTATCAAGAACAGCACAAAGATTTATGTTGAAAATCATTTAAAGGCCGATCCGGAAATTGAATCCTATAAGGTAACCAATAATTCTGTTACAGTGGACTTAAAGAATCCTGCCAGTTCAACCACTACATTAGGTTCTCTTGTCAATTGGCTAAGCAATAAAGCGGGAGTGGGCTCTGAATTCGCTTTTGTTCATATTCAGGTGCATGTAAATGCTAATGATGTAGTGGAAGTTGAAGATTATTTAAAGGAAAATAAGTATACAATAATCTCTATTGAAGGGCCTGTACAGGATACAATTCATTACCTTGAAGACCATTTGGCTCCAACTTATGTTGTAATGTTTATTTCTGGGCTTGTAGGTGTGGCTGTTGCAATTGCAGGAGTGTTTGTAGAGCCTTTAACCAAATTTACAAGAAAATTCAAAAAAAATCAGTCTGATAAAATCAGAAGAAGAAGAGGAAGACGTTAATTAGTTTATTTATTGAAAGGGGGAATAAAATGACTAAATTCTGTCCGGAATGCGGTACCAAGCAACGTGATGATAACAATCACTATTGTCCAAATTGCGGTTTTGATTTTTCTAGTCTAGAGAGGGATAGCAATTTAAATCTAGCTGATTCTGATAATGATAAAATTTTAGATTTGGATAATTCTAGTGTTGATGTTCCAATTGAACCATTAGATAAGGAAGATTCTAAATTTGCTGCTGAAGCTAAGAGTTCTGTTGCTTCTAGTGATTCTTCTGCATCAAGTTCAAGTGCTAAAAGCCCGATTAGTTCTATTGATTCGTCTACTTCAAGTTCAAGTGCTCCTAGGTCAAGTACAAAAAAACCATCCACTTCAAGTGTTAAAGTTTCATCTTCAAGCACTAAACGTACTAAAAATTACAGTTCCAATTCATCTAAAAATGATTTATTATCTAATTTATCCTTTAATAAATGTTTTTTAGCATTTGCAGTATTATTAATAATAATGGTTATCGGTGGCATGATTTTAGATGCAACAGTAACAGAACCTTATTCTGATGATGGATTAACTTCTTTTATGTATGAATCAAACAATTACAATTTAGATTCTTTTATAGAAGATTACAATAGCTATGATGATTCGGATTCTGAATCTGATTATTTAAGTTATGCTGCTTATGATGTTTCTACAATTTTAAAAAATTAACTTATTCTTTTTTTATTAAATTATGGTGAAATCAATGAAATCTGCTGTTTTATTCTCTGGTGGAAAGGATAGTGTAATGGCCTTGAATTATGCTATAAACAATGGCGATGATGTGGAATATCTTCTTTCTATGAAGTCTCAAAATGATGAGTCATACATGTTCCATGTTCCAAATATTCATTTGACAGATTTGCAGTCTGAAGCTTTAGGCATACCTATCATTGAAGTCATAACAGCTGGTGTAAAAGAGGAAGAACTGGAAGACTTAAAGGAAGGCCTAAAACAGCTTAAAAATCTTGGAATTGAGGCAATATATACAGGAGCATTGTTCTCTACCTATCAAAAATCCAGAATAGAAAAGTTATCAGATGAGCTTGACATCAAAGCCATTTCACCCTATTGGCATATGGATCCAAAGGAATATATGGATTTGGTAATTGATTCTGGGTTTAAAGTAATGATTAGCGGTGTCTTTGCTGAAGGGCTTGACCAGTCATGGCTAGGAAAAATCATAGACAAAGAAGCTTTATCCCAATTGGAAAAAATCAGTGAAAAAACATATCTGCATCTTGCTTTTGAAGGTGGAGAGGCAGAAACATTAGTTATAGATGGTCCCATATTCAAAAAAAGAATAGAAATATTAAAGGCAGATATAGATTGGCACAATGATAATGGAACTTATAATGTCATTGATGCAAGACTGGCTGATAAGGAATAGGTGCAAAGCTTTATATTTAACGATTTTATTAATTTATATAAAATACAAAATGGGGTGTTAATATAAAAGGTTTTAAAAAGAGCATTTTAACTATTTTTATAATTTTAGCTATTCTTTTATCCTTTATTGTGATGGTGGATTCTGTCTCAGCAGTGGATAATGTGCCAAAAGGCTATGAAACCTATTATATGAGAGGATATGGTTTCAATGTGCCTAGTTCATACAAATTGATTGATGAAGGGTATGATGAAGTAAACCATTTGAATTATATGAATTTCCAAAAGGGAAAGTATTTTGTAAATGTCTCTCTGGAAAGGCATTCAAACAGCTTCAATAAAAACGTTATGGACGGATTCTCTTCATTTAAATTAAATGATGAAAAACTGTATAAAACATCAATTTCAGGAATTACTGGCTTTTACAATAAAAGAAATGGTGTAAAGACATTTGTATTTGCATCTGAAGATGATATGGTCTATTTGCATATCAAAGGTCCAAAGCTCTCAAAAGTGGTCTCATCTATCAAGCAAAGGGATTACAAGCCATATCACAGCAATGAATATGACTTTGATGATGATGCATATTATGAATCAGATGCATATGATGACTCTTTTGATGATTCCTTTGATGATGCGTCTTATTATCGTTATAG
>JAFRCZ010000287.1 GCA_017404125.1 Methanobrevibacter sp. | reverse complement strand
ATCTTCCAAAACTTTTTTTAAATTGAATTTTAAACGAGTGAATAAATGCTAAATCAAATCAAATCCAAAATAAATAACTTAACTATCTCAAAACGTCTAAAAGACGAAGAAGAAAGAAGAAAATTCTTAAAAGAGATAGGATGCATTGCTTTAGGGACAATTGTAGGCATATTCACCTATGTTGTTTGCCTATATGCTAACCTTGCAATCTTTGGATGGAATATCGGTTTGGCACTATCCCCTCTCGCTGCAGGTTATGTTGAAAGCATAGCAGCAAAGAACTACCTTAATGAAAGTACAGGTGCAGTCAGCGCATTTATTCTCTTTATAATAACAGTCATCTATGGTTTCATCATTGCAAATCCGACCTTAGGATTCAATGTGATTACAGCAGGAAGCCTAATCATAATTATTCAAGCTGCAATTCCAACTGCAACAAACTATTTCCTAATTGCAATGGGATTAGGTATCATATCACACATCTCTGGAGTTTTCAAAAAGATTACAGATTTCTTTGGAAACCTTTATTCAAAAATCTTTAGGAAAGAACCTAAATTACAGGAAATCTTAAATGAAAAACAGATCAGCAAAAGATATAATTTCTATAATAGGGAATTGGAAATGAATGATTTGGGAATTCTTATCCTAACATTGGAATACCCTCCTAAAGAATTGAATATAATCGAACAAAAAAGCATTTATGAAGCAAGACATATATTCTCCAATAATCAAAGAGAGGAAATTAAAGATGGGCTTCAAGATTATTTGGATGAAAACCTTCTCATCGGTGTAAAGCTTGCTCAAGACAAAGCTTTATTAAAACTAATTAAGCAATTAAAGGCAGATGGGTGCAATGGCCTATTGAATTTCAATACAACATTTGAAACTTTAGGATCAAACAAAGGTGAAAACATATCACAAGTGGTTGTAAGAGGAACTGGAGTCGTATTTGAAGAAAAAGATATTTAAGTTCATAATAATTAAATCATAAGATAAAAATATTAAAAAAAAACAAACTATTTTTTATAAACCTAACAATATGCTGATTGGATCAAACCCTATCATTTTTATTGCCATATAAATCAAGATTATGGCAAATATTTGTTTTAATCTTTCTTTAGGCATTTTATAAACTAATTTTGCACCGATTGATGCCATAGGAACTGAAAACAATACAATAAGAACAAAGTTCACTAGGCTTATATAACCTAAGGAATAAGGCATTGGATTAACTCCAAAACCTGTGTAGATATAGGAAATAAGTCCTCCAATAGCTGTAAATGCAATGAAAACAGAAGATGTTCCGATAGCTTCGATTAAAGTAAAGCCAAACAATATGCATAGGGATGGGACTAAAAATACTCCTCCGCCAATGCCAAGCAAACCGGATAGAATACCTATTAGGAAACCTACAATACCTGCATTCAATAAGTTGAACTCCATCAATGCTTTTTCCCCATCACTTCTTGAGCCAAACAGCATATCCAATGCCACTACGAATAATAAGATTGCAAATGTTATCTGTAAAATATTTGTAGGAATGATATTCGCAAGAATTCCGCCACAGAATCCGCCTAGAATGCCAAAAATAGCCAATCTGATTCCAGGTTTTACAATAGATTTGTTCTTTTTCTGATGCTGATAGGCCCCAGATGAAGCGGTTGGTATGATAATCGCCAAACTGGTTCCTAAGGATACCATCATGGCCAATGAAGGATCCACTCCAACTGAAGTGAACAGGAAGAATTGCAAAGGAACCATTAGGAATCCTCCACCTACTCCAAGCAATCCTGAAGCAAATCCTGCAAAGATTCCGATTAAAATCAAACCTATATAAAAGCTAATTGGGAACATAATACCACTTTTTAAACTTTAAATAATTTTTATTGGATAATCAATTTAAATAATAAAAATTTATAAATATATAATTAATAAAACTTATAATAATATTGTATTTCATATTTTAAATAAATATTTAAAATTTTTAGATATTTTTAAGAAAAATTAATTCAAATATTTTAAGAATAATAATTAATTCAATGAGGAAGTCTTATGAATAAAAAAATAAGCAAATACATTGCATTTGGAATAATCTTAATCATTTTTGGAATAAAGCTATTCTCCTTAAGTGGAATAGACCAATTCATAAGACCGATCACCCAACCAATCCTAATGGGATCCTCAAAAGGAAAAGACATAATGTTTTTTGTTCTCTTTGGAATTACAATAATCCTATCAACACTTGGAGACAATGAGAAGATATACATTTACTTCAAAAATTTATCAATTCCAGAAATGCTCAAAGATAAGGATTTTTATTTGAAACTATCATTGATATTATTCCTATTTACTGCAATAGCAGGATTGATAGTTGAACTCTATTTAAGAAACTCACTTGGAATAGATTGGAATACAATCCTTGTAATCATGAATCCAAGCGAAACAAGCACAAGCATTCTCCATTCCCATTTATACAAAGGAATATTCGGAATCATACTTGGAATGTTCTTAACATATATTCCCGCAGGAATACATACTGGAAGCTCCTTAAGTGCCTATACTCCAAGCATAATAAGCATACTTTTTATCCTAATTCCTATAACATACATTGTTATGGTCCTTTCCATGCAAAGGCGTAAAGCAGCTCCAAGAATATTTTTGGCATTAACAAGCACTTTAGGAATAATTGGACTAATTGATGGGGGATTATTTGCAACTCCAGCCATTGGAGGAATCTATGGAATATTAATATTGATGTACAATAATGAGATTTTAGATGGGATTTCAGATTACATCACTGAAAAGGAAAAAAGGAATTCTATTAAAGAACAATTGAAAGAAGAATGGGACTCTGTAAAATCAATATTATCTGGAAAAATTAGGGAAAATAAGAAATCAGCAATCAAATATTTGAAGATTTTGATTCCTCATATTGCCCTGATTTTAATAATTCTTTTAAGGTTCTCAATTGCATTTTATGGTGCTAGTCCTGATTCTTTTGAACTGAATATAGCTAACCCTCATGACATAGATGGTTTAAATCAATACGATGCATTAAATGTAACAGAGGCTGAAAATAAAACAACAGTTCATCTTTCAAATGAATATAATGAGATGGAATTGTTAAATAATTTAGCCATTGATTTAGAGGGAAAATGTGATTGGTACTCACTTAGCTGGAACATATATTCATACTTATAAACAATAATCTTATTAAATGAATTAAATAAAATAAAAACAAACTAAAAAAAAAAACAATGCAATCAAAAGAATTTATCTAAGAGATGATAAAATGAAAATCAGTATTATCATACCTACCTACAACGAAGAAGAATATCTTCCTAAATTGCTTGAAAGCATTAAATCACAGGATTTCACAGATTATGAAATAATTGTTGCAGATGCACAGTCAAATGATAATACTAGAGAAATAGCTAAGGAATATGGCTGCATTGTTGTTGAAGGAGGGCTACCGGGACCTGGAAGAAACAGAGGTGCAGAGGTAGCTAAAGGAGAAATATTGCTCTTTTTAGATTCTGATTTGAAATTGACTGAACACTATTTAGCAAATGTTATCGAAGAGTTTGAAAGAGAAGATCTTGGAATAGCCATCACTCAAATGACTCCCCTCTCTGAAAAGAAAAGGGACAAATATCTTCATGACCTTGCAAACTGGTTTATGATAGCTGTTGAAAACATCAAGCCTCATGGTGCAGGATGCTATGGAATCATTTCCAAAAGGGAGCTTCATGAAGAAGTGAATGGATTTGATGAAAATCTGACCTTCGGTGAAGATACTGACTATATCGAACGTGTTGCAGAGATAAGTGAATTCAAAGTGCTTAGAAATGCTAAAATCGGTGTTTCCACAAGAAGGCTTGAAGAGGAAGGCCTTTACACTTTACTTAAGCAATACGGAAAAAGCACTGTAAATGATTTCAGAGGAAAAAGAACTTCAGCTGAAGACTTGGGCTATGAATTTGGCCATGACCCAATATCTGCACTTGACAGTGTTGAAATGGAGAAGATAGCTGAAAAATCCAGAAACAGAAGGCTGAAGGATAGAATCAATAAATTCAAAGACAAAGAGCCTGAAGAGAATGAATTGTTGGAAGTTCAGGTAAATGAAAATGAAACTACTTTTATAGGAATCAATTCTGAAAGTGCAGAAACCTTAGAATCCGCGATTGGCTCTGATGCACCGCTTCTTGAAAGTGGAGAAAAAGGAGAGCTCATAAGCCTGGAGGATGCAATAGCTGAAACCGGAAGGAAAAGAATCTTCTATTCCATCTGTGGTGAAGGAATGGGACATGCTATCAGAAGCAGCGTTATTCTAGAGCATTTGACCAAAAAATATGATGTTTATATCTTTTCAAGCGAAAGGGCATACCAATTCCTATCAGAAAAATTCGATAATGTTTTCGAAATCGGAGGATTCAATACTGTCTATGAAAACAATGTGGTTAGAACAAAGAAAACATTCTTTAAGGCATTGAAGGCAAATCCTACAAACTTAAAGGAAGGATACAATGTCTTATATAAGGAATGCAAGAGAATAAAGCCAAACATTATCATATCTGACTTTGAAAACTATTCAAGTATGCTAAGCAAACTCATGAATATTCCATTGATCAGTTTGGATAACATTCATATGCTAACCCAGTGCGAATATGACTATCCTCCTAATCACAGGGCAGATATGCTGACTGCAAAAGCGGTAACCAAATCTTATATCCTAAGGCCAAAAAGGCATATCATAACAACTTTCTTCTATCCTCCATTGAAGCATCCCCATATGACTGCCCTTTATCCTCCAGTCTTAAGGGAAGAGATAATGAAACTCACTCCGGAGGAAGGAGACCATGTTTTAGTGTATCAGACTGCCGAGTCCAGTCTAAACCTTATGGAAGAGCTTAAAAAGCTAAATCATAAATTCATCGTATATGGCTTCAACAAAGATGAAATTGATGAGAACTTGACATACAGAGCATTCAATGAAGAGCAGATCTTTGAAGATATGAGAACCGCTAAGGCAATTATAGTAAACGGTGGCTTTACCATGATTTCAGAGGCAATCTATCTCAAGAAACCTATCTACAGCACTCCAGCCCATAAGAACTTTGAACAAATCCTAAATGGTTTCTATGTTGAAAAGCTAGGATTTGGAGAGTATCATGATGACTTGAATGTTGAAGAGATTGAGAATTTCCTAAATAATCTTGAGACTTACCAAGAAAACTTGAATAAGGTTGAGCCTTGGGACAATACTGAAATCCTGAAAGATCTAGACTTAAGCATTGAAAAATATTCAAGGCTTGATTAGTGTTTAAATTAAAAAATAAGTTCTTATTCTCTTTTTTTAATAAACTATTTTTTCACTTCATGTAATTTCATGACTTACATGAAATTGATTTTTTTTATTTATTTCTTAGATATTTTTAAAGAAAAACCATTTAAAATTTATAATAGTTTTCTTAAATACGAACAAATAAATGATCTAAAATAAGTTCTGAAAATAGAATATTAGAAAAAAGTTTTTAGAAAATAAATATAGAAAAAATAAAACTAGAAAAAATAAAACTAGAAAAAATAAAACTAGAAAAAATAAAAAAAGAAAAGAGAAAATAGGCTAACTATAAAGTTACACCCATTTCCAATTGTTCAGTAAGTTCTTTGTATCTGTTACGGATGGTTACTTCAGTTACACCTGCAACTTCTGCAACATCTCTTT
>JAFRCZ010000002.1 GCA_017404125.1 Methanobrevibacter sp. | reverse complement strand
TATGCCATTTTTTGATTTTCATCCAGGTAGTTTAAAGCATTTTTTACAACATTTCCAACATCATTATTCAGCATATATCTTTCAAAATCATCAAAATCAAAATAATCTAAACACATTTCATAAAATCCAACCCATTCAACACCACTTAATCTGAATAATCCATAATCGGTGATTTCGACTTCATCAGTATTTTTAGAAATTGGCTTTAAAAATCCCTTAGATAATAGAATATCCTTTGCAAAATCCTCATTAAAAGGCAAATCAACATGTTTTAAAACTTCATCAAGATTTGGATTATCCTGAATTTCACTTAGAACATGGAAAATCATATACGAATAAGAAACTATGTTAATTTAAACTTCTTTCAAAACATGTTTATTTAATGGTTCCATATCCACAATACGGCGTGAAGTAGTGTAATTTTTCATATATTGAGCATTATAATCTTCATAATATTCATTTAAATCAATTATAAGTCTATTTTCTAATAATTCAATTTGATTAATAGATTCTAAACCTAAATGATACTTTTCATTAAGTTCAACAAATAACTTTACATCATCAGATTCATAAGCCTTTAAAAGTTCATCAAACACATATTCATTTTAATATTACCCCCCATAATATTTAAAAGAATTTAAATCAAATAAATTTTTAATATTTATCCTATTTATATATCTCCATAATAATTAACTATGAAAATTAGATATAGGAAAAATTATTAATCTTGAATATTACTTAAAATTATATTATACTCGATTTTTCATGAAATCTATGTGTCAAGCAGTTTATGTCTTAAATACAGAACTTGAGTTTTATAAAAATTTTTCTGCAAAAATATTATATGAGTTTCACATTAAAATTACATATTATATTAGATTAAAAGTTAAAAAAAATAAAAAGGGTTATAAGTATTAATTCAACCCGGTTACGCCACCTTGAGCAGCAGCAGAAATTTGTTGAGCTTGAGCTTGAAGATTTCCAATAATGTCAGTTACTTGTTGTAAATTAGCTAACATTTTATCCAAACTGTCTTCCAAATCTTTTTTCTGCCCAGCAATAATTTCTTTAGCACCTTCTGCATCTTTTTTGATAGCAAAACCTGCACCAATACTTATAATAATTTCATCGGTTTCTTTAAGTTCCCCTTTAATGAAAGAACCAGCACCTACAGGTACAAAAGCTTCGACTGAATCTTGACCATCTAAGTCATCTATAGTGTTGGATAATGTATCAACTTCAGCAATTGAAGATTGGATTAACTCAATTTGTTGGCGAATTAATTCAGATTGCTGATTGTATGCATTAATTTCATTAATGAGTTCATTTAATTTTTGCTGATCTTCCATAATAACACCTCAAGTGCTTATAAAATCTCTTTTACAATTGGGTCAACTACATCTTCAGGAGCGATTTCAGTAATTTCAGAAATATTAATTTGATTTCTGTTAATACCATGTTTGCTTCCGAAACGTTCATAAATTTTTTCTTTAATATCAGCTTCACTAGTAGCCTTATATTCTTTTACAAATTTATGATAGTCATCACCCATTACAAAAGTACCTTTAACTCTGTAAATTTTAGTTATCATATTAATCCCTCAAGATATTTATAAATCATCTAAAAAGCCTAATGCTTCTTCAACTCTAGCCATTTCAGGACCAGTACTGCTTTTAGCAACAATTGCTCCATTTGAATTTGCAATAGAACAAGCTCCAACTAAAGAAATACCTTTTCCAACAGTACCAACATCTCCTTCAACACCAAATACTTTACGAGAAAAGTCAACTTCATTTTCAACAGCTTTACCGCTGATTAGAAAACCTTTATTTGTAACTGATATTAATGAACCTATAATATCACTTCCAACCATAGAAGTAGATTCAACATCAACATCCAAAGTATTTTCCAATACATTAATTGCATCCTCTGATAAAAATGGGCTTGCAATTGCACCAGAATCATTAGCTGCAACAATATTTCCCACAGCAGTATAATTACCTACTATAGCGGCAACTTCTAAGCCCAAATCTTCAAACTGTTTAACTTCTCTATCTAAAACATGTGGGGAAACAACAATACCATTTGAATTAGCTACAGATAAAGATCCTATAAGACTACTTCCAGAAATGGAAGATTTAACAGCAGGGACTTCTAATATTTCCTCAACTAATTTAACTTTCTCATCGATTAAATTATAGGGAACAATAACAAAATCATCTGTTGCTTGGATAAAAACCCCAATATTTGGGTTTCCTACAATATCAATCCTTTTTAACATATTGTTTACCTCACTGCTAAGTATTTGAAAAAGGCACCATAGCTATTCTGCTAAAGTAGCTTCTACAATACCATCATCATCTTTAACTGCTTTAACAGTAATTTTAGAAGGTATTTTCTGAATACCCCTTGCCCAAATTACATGATTGATAGATTCATCAAGTTTTACTTCTTAAGCTTTCATGTGTTTGATTAAGAAGTTTCTAACTTCCCTAATTGCTCTAGGAGCCCTTATAGTCCTTTTGACATTTTTTACATTTCTAAGTGGAATTGTGTAAACTCTTTCCATGATAAACCCCCCTTATAATTTAAGGCTGTTTCTTCTCCAATGTCTAGGTTTAGGTCTGTATCTAAGTTTACGATTAGTTTTAGCATAAGCCCAGATTGGAATTCTCCTATTTTGCTTGTTTGCTTTTGCCATTCTTAATTTTTTAGCTAATGGTTTATTTTTACTCATTTTTTCACCTATAATAAAGCATAATAATTATTTTTTATATCCTATAACACGAGTTTGATAATGTTCAGGAAAAATATCCAATGAATTTCCTCCTTTTTCATCAATTAAAGTCCTTATTTCCACCTCATAATCAGAACTATTATCTTTATTACTTTTTTCATGAGATATTTCAAATAAATTAGATGTTATATACTTAACTGATTTGTGACCAAAACTGTCCAGATTAATATATTGAACATCTTTTCGATCCTCAAGACTTTTAATTTGATTAATATTGAGTTTTGGAGTCCTATCATCTCTTCTTGTACCATCGGCAATTATATCATATTTATCAGCAACATTTTCAATAACACTTTCATGAATGAATTTTATCCCGTCATTTGGAAATCCATCATCCATAATCATATCACAAGTTTTATCTAAAATTCCAATGTCTAAATTCAAAACATTATGATTAAAACCTAATGATTTCGCTGATTTGCTGGCAGGAATATAAGAATCATAAACACCAAAATTTACAGTGCATAATTCAACATCAAGACCTAATCTTTTAAGCATAACAGCCATAAAAGATGAATCTTTACCGCCACTATATAATACACCAACCTTCATAGGTACTATTTCCTTGTAATTTTAATCTCCCTTTTTTGACCAGCTATTTGACTTAAAAGTACTTTTAACTGTTCGTCAGTTACTTTACCTCTTAAACTACCAGCTTGAGCTGATTGAATTAATTGCATTTCAATCTGATTAACAAGTTCTGGTTTAGTTAATTTAAGATTAGCTAATCTGTTACGAGCTTCAGAAGTTAATATCTGACCCAAAATTTGTTTTTTCTGAGCTTCTAATTTTGCTTGTGCTTCTTGTTGTTGCAACTGTGCTGCTTGTTGCTGTTGCATTTGCTGTTGTGCAGCAGCTTGTTGAGCTTGCAACTCAGCCATTCTTTTTTGACGAATTTCATCAAGATCGCTCATATCAAACTCTCCAATATTTAATTATTCATTATGCAATTTCGGAATATAACTTAATGTTTTCTCCTTAAAGAAGTAATTAGTGAGTCCACAGCATTACCTAAATCTTCATTATGTAATAAAGAAATTGATTCGAATACTGGTTTAGAATGTCTTTCTTTTATATCATCACTAAATTCTTTAATTACTTTTGATAAATGCTCATGTTCTGCATCTATTTTTGAAACTGCATCAAGATATTTTTCTTTATCAGAATCATCTATTTTAGAATTATCTTTTATAGCTGAACTTAATTTGTTAATAAAATCAGCATGTAAACTATTTTCAGATACACTTTGATTATCAAATTTTGAAAGTTCAGGAATATCTCTGATGATTTCACCAGCAATTTTATCTAAAAAGGATCTTCCTTGTGGTGAAACAACTCTTCCACCTTCAACTTTTTCAACTAAACCTGCGTCTTCTAATTGGTGTAGTGCATTTCTAATGATAGCTCCACTACCTTTCCTAAATACTTCGGGAGTTACACCACGGTCTTTTTTACCACCGTAGAAAGTTCTTAAACTCATTACTCCAACAGGTCCATCCATGTATACTCTTCTAATAATGGATGCGCATCTTACATACCACCAATCAGCATTTTCCGGTTTTCTTTCTTTGTGAACACTAGTTTTAACAAAATTGGACCATGCAGGGGAATTGATTTTATCATTGTTTTTAAATTCTTCTGCGACTTTTTTAATTAATAAATCTGCAGGTACATCAAATACAGTAGTCATATTAATTCTCCAATATTTTATTAAATAATTGTCCTCTTAATCCACTGTAAATTTAAGACCTAAAAAATATGGCCTGTAACTCTAAATTTAAGTAATTTTTAAGGCTTCTTTTTGTAAATTACAGCAACATGTCCCCTAACATCGATAAGTTTACATCGAGTTTTA
>JAFRCZ010000286.1 GCA_017404125.1 Methanobrevibacter sp. | reverse complement strand
ATTCATTTTGAAATAGACCATTATTTCAACTGTAAAATTCATTTTAGATTATTTTAATTTATTATTTACACTTGAAATTTTTGAAATTTTTCCATTGTTTGATAATTTTAGAATGTTCCTTAATTTTGAAATAATAAAAAAAGAGAAGATTTTATAAAAAATATCATAATAACAACTCATATAAATAAAAATAAAAAAATAAAAATATTTTATATTAAAAATTCAATAAAATAAATAAATACTATAAAAATATTAATTTTATTCAATATTATTCTGTTGGACAGATCCATATGTCTTTCCAAGAATCCATATGCATTGAAGCTTTCCCTTAAAGACTTTCTTAATTGATTTTATAAGAACATGTTTTGAGAGTCCATCTTCAAATATGTCTTCTGTTATGATGAATCTAGTCAATTGATCATTTGGATGTTCCAATTCAAAGTCAAGAAGCATTTCATTCAATGCGAATCTAATCTTCCAAATGAATTCCTGATTGATTTTTTTAGGACTGCTTTTAATAATGTTTTGCTCTTCCTGGGAAACTTCTGTTGCACAACCTATCAATAATATGTCTTCCTTTGATTTAGGCTGAATTATATCCATTGCATTGTTGTTTGGAAAATTGATTATATAATGGAAATTAGCGTTTTCATCATAAATCTTTTCACGAATAAGATCCTCTTCCATTAGCCAGTTTCTTACTTGTTCTTCATCTATTGCCATATTATCATCCATAAATAAATTTTAATTTGAATACAATTATTAAGAATTATAAATTATTATAATATTTTTTTAATATTTTTTCTTAATCAATAAATTATATATAGTTGGCTAATATATTTAATTTTAATTATAACTGAACTTTACAATAATTCAATTTACATGCTGCTTACAATATTATTGTTTGCATTGGCATTTGATTTATTGATTGGAGAATTTCCAGCTAAAATACATCCTGTTGTATGGATTGGAAAGATCATAAGCTTTTTCAAGAAATATTTAGGATTTGACAATAAATTATCAGGATTCATAATATCAATATGTGTCATAATTGTTTCCTCATTGATTCTTCTTGTGCCAATGATGATAATTAAGCATTTTCTATACCTTAATGATGGAATGATCTACTTATTCAAATTAGCAGCAGTATTATTGCTCTCATCCACCTTTTCAGTAAAACTGCTATTGGACTGCGCAAGAGATGTGGAAAAGGATCTGAAGAACAATAATTTAAACAAGGCAAGACAAGCAGTAAGCTATCTGGTAAGCAGAAAGACAGATGAATTAAGTAAAGAGCATGTCATATCTGCAGTCATTGAAACATTGACGGAAAACATTCCTGATTCCTATATCTCTACAATTTTCTACTATTCCATTGTTGGTATCGCTGCATTTCTTTTAGGATTTAATGACTTTGATGTAGTTATTCTGGCCTTACTAGCAGCATTTATCCATAGGGTAGCTGACACTATGGATTCAATGCTTGGATATAAAACAGAAGAGCTTTACAATATTGGATTCATACCAGCGCATCTCGATGACATATTAAACTACATACCGGCAAGAATATCTGGAGTGATGATGATTATTGCTTCAGCATTTTTAGGCCTCAATTGGAGAGGAGCAAGCTATATAATGAAAAGGGATGCTGGAAACTGTGATAGCCCTAATTCAGGTTACACCATGGCAACTGTTGCAGGGGCTTTGAATATTCAGCTTGAAAAAGAGGGAGTCTATACTTTAGGTGATAACTTGCATCCCCTTAAAGCGGAATGCATTGACAAGGCAATTGACATAGCAAGACTCAGCATATTCCTATTCACAATCTTTTTCTTTGTTGTATTTATGGATTTAATCCTTTTACAACTCTAAGTCTATTTTTTCTGCTAAAATTTTAAAAAAAGTTCTTCTTTTTAATTGTATTATTATGGAAAATACTTAAAATTTAAGTGTATGGTGTAAAAAAAGTTCAGCTCTGATATATGTGAAAAAGGGATTAAATAATTATAAAAAAATAATATGAGATTATTAATTAAATAATCTCAAAAAGACTATCTATATGATAATATCCAAATCCTTATAGTATGTCATGTGAATCAATTCATCATCATATACAAGTCCGGACCCAGATCCAAAGTCATTTGAAAACTTGATGTTGTCTCCAAGACCGATTGACTTGGCTGATTTTGATTCACAATTGGAAATGTCTTCAAGGATTCTCATGATTTCCAACCTATCAACATCATCTGCAGACTCATTGTCTACAATAGCTTCAATGATATAGCTTCTGAATAGCTTTTCATGGTATTCCTTATAGATGCTGTGATTGTAGAACAACTCCAATCCTTTCAACTCACCATTTACAATGAAAATGACACCATTTTGACCATCTACAATTTTGAATTTGTTCAAGTAATCATTCTGCTTTTCCTTAAGGTTTTCATAGCTGTCATTTAAAGCGCTGGTAGTGGACCTTAATCCAGATTTGCTTTCAAACCTGTCGATGGAATCCCACACGTCACTTTGATAATGCCTTTCCTCATATGCTGCTCTTGATTTTCTTCTTCTAGTGGAGATATTGGCAGTATATAAGGATGGAGCAAATCTTTTTGATTCCTTGCTTTCTCCCTTAAAATGCCATCTTCCATGTTCAGTGCAGCTTACGGGAATCTTTAAGCTGGATCTTGCTGGAACAAGCAAGGTATCGTTTATGATACGGTTTTGCATTGCACCGGTAATCTCATCACTGTCAATGAGCAAAAGTGGAACGATTGCATCATTTTTGCACAAAACGCAATTTACGCTGGAATTTTCAAGTTCAGTAATTTCCACAAGATTCATTTCATATCCTTTTTTGATGGTGATGAAATCCTTAGCTCCAAAGGAATCGCTTTTTATTGGAATGACTTCCACATTCTTGTATTTTTGGCTTTCCAACAATTCGAAGCTTATCTTTGTTCCATTTACATCTATGAATGCAAAGTTCTCTAAGTTTTCATTAGCAATTTCTGAATCTTTTATAATGTTTTCATTGGATTTCTCCATAAAATACCCCCTATATGTTTTTATGTTTATTTAGTTCTATATATTACAAACAATCATTCACTCGCTATTGGGATGGAATGATTGAATAATTAAATAATAATTTTAATTAAATGAAGTTTACATCATTTTCAGGATCTTTTTTAAGTTCGGCAAGTTCATCATCTTCAATGATTTTTGCAATTACATTCTGATGGGAAATGAATTTTACCATTGCATATGCATTTTCATCATCGACCTTATCATAAACTCTCCCGGAACTCATAGTACCTCTTACAACGGTTTTCGTACTATTTGCCAAGTATCCTACCTTGCCTGCATATCTCATTTCAACGCGAATTGCTTCAGCGTCATGATTGTTGTCAGGCTCTTTGATGAGCTTTAAAATAGAACCAATCTTAAATATCTTCTTTCCGTGAAATTGGTTAAAGCAAATTATAGTTACATATTTTTCATCATTCATACAATCACCCCGTAAAAATAGTATGTACATATATTTTGGACTTCGTTACTTATAAAGGTTTTCAATATAAGTAATACTAAGTATATGGTCTCTTTATAAAGGAAACTTTTTTCATTTTTTATCAAAAATCCTATCCATTTATAAAGGAAATTTTAGAAATTCTACACTTGAAATACACCTCTAGTTTTTTCTAGTTTTACTGTAATTGGAGCAATGAAAAAAATACTAGTTTTTATCGATTATTTTTTGAAAATTTTATTATCTTCGAATAATAATTCTTCATGATTTTTTGATTAAAGATTTTAGTAATACTAATTGAAAAATACTGTATAAAATATTGATTAAAAAAACATGACTTAATAAAAAAATATGCAAATGATTTCAATTGAGTTTAAAAATAGTATAAAAAAGTATGTGAATAGTTTCTAAAGAGTTTAAAAATAGTATAAAAAAGATTATTTAAAAAAGTTAAAAAATGTATAAAAAATAGTAAAAAAAGAAAAAAAAGAATTAGACTGTAGTAGCTTCCAATTTAGATAAGATTTCCCAAATCAAGGTTCTTGCATGAACTGGGATATTTGGATCATTGCTGATTTCATCTAATTTTATGATTACTGCGCTAGCTCTTACAGTAGGGTCTTCGCTTTCATCGTTTAAGGTTTGATAAGACTCATCTGCAGCTCTTCTAATGTTACGTGGTACGGTTTGGTTTTCCATAATGTGTTTTAAAATTGCGGATACTTCTTCAAAAGTTTCTTCTACCATAATAATTCCTCCCTATTCATCAATTTTTGAAAAATCATCATTAAAATAAATATAAAATCGTTTCAAAAAAAGTAAATAGTCTATAACAATATAAAATATGATTTTTAAAGTATATATATTTATGGTATATTGTTAGTAAATTTAGAAATGATTTAAGCTAAAATAAAAAATTTTAATAATTTAATGGAAAATAAATAATTTTAAAGAGGGTTTAAGATGGATTTCGATAAGGACAAATTCAAGATGACATTGCATTACATCATCAACAAATGCGGATTCAGGAATACTGTAGGAAGAACAGTGCTTCACAAGCTGCTCTACTTTTCAGACTTCAACTATTTTGAAAAATACAGCCAATCAATAACCAATGAAACATATACAAAAAAGGAACGAGGCCCTGTACCGATTCACTTTGAAGAGGCAATAGCTGAATTGATAGATGAAAATAAGGTAAGGCCAGGAAAAAGAAGATTGCCTTGCGGAAAGGTGATGAACAGATACTTTTCCCTTAAGGAACCTGAAACCAATTTAAAGGAAGAGGAACTGGCTGTAATAAACCAAGTCATAAAGGATTTAAGTCATTTGAATGGAAAGCAGATAGGAGAATATTCCTTATCAGATGGCCCTGTAAAGCAAACTGAAGACAATGAGATTGTTGAATACGAGTTGGTATTGTCACGTGATTCAAATAAGAAAAGCAAAGTCTTTGTGAAAATCAGTTGAACAATTTTACTGTAATGAATATAAAATATATTCATATTAATAAACTCTCTAATTTTATTTATTTTTTTAATTTATGCGATTTTTTAGACTTTTTTTAATCTTGATAAGAACCTATTTATATATTGTATTACATAAATTATAACACCGATATATTTTTAAAATGTTTTAATGATTTATTGAATAATAAATAGGAATTAATCTAGGTGTAATTGATGGCAATATTTGATGCGTTATGGCAAATAGGTGTATTTACAGCTGTTATTTTATTTGGAACTAAATTGGGAATAGCAAGCGGTTTGGCCAAGCTTTCAAAAAAGAACTTGGCCTTATTATGCATAGGCTATGGAGGAGGAATCATGCTTTTATCATATATTGCATCCTTATATACAAGCCAAATAAGCGAATTCATCAATTCATACAACTCCATCTTATTCTTCATTATGGCCATCATCATGATTACTGCCGGTTTTTATACCATAAAGGAGTGGAAAAAGCATGAGAATGACACCATGAGGACTACCAGAATGATATTGGTGGCTCCTTGCCCATGCTATTTCGGATCCATTTTAGCCAGCATTATCATGGCAGCCCCTACAGTAGGTTTAGGCGCTTTTTCCTTAAGCAGATATGTTGCAGTCGTTATGGTTTTGGTAATCATCAATGGCTATTTTGCATCACATCTGATAATAAAGTTCCTTAAGAAGCCTTATCCAATTGTCATTGGAAACTTCATGCTGTTTTTGGGAATTTATTTCCTATTGTCTTCAATACTGATTCCAAATATAATTGAGGTATTCAATAAATCCATGAAATCCATGACTATTCCTTCTTTAGGTTCACTTGCAATAACTTTTGCAGTAGCTATTGTTATAGTGGCTATAGGAATAATAGTTTCAAGAAGAAAGGATTTCTTAATAGATTTCAGTTAAAAAGAAATTTTTTTATTAATATTTAAAATCTAAATTAACTTAATTTAAATTTTTAAAATCATTTATATTATTATTTATTGTTTGGTGATGAGATGGTGACAGTAATTCCAGGTAGTGATTTATTAACTTCTGCATTAAATGTTATTGCACAGAGTTTACAGATACCTGTAATCATATTTTTATTGGCATTTGCAGTATTCGCTGTATATATTATAGGGAGCCTTATGTCAGAATACAGTTCTCATAAGAAAGTACCCGTTAAATTAATCAGAGATTTAATTTACAAGATTGCAAATTGTGAGGATGTAAACGATATTCAAAATATCATTAAGAATGCTCATATTCAGCATTCCCAAAAGGTTGTCCTGATGGAAATTGCAAAGTCTAAGGACTTGCGTGAAGACACCAGGCGTGCTCTTGCAAGAAAGCTCTTTGAAGATGAACAGGATAAGATTGAAAAGTCTCTTCAAAAGACAGACATTGTAACTAAAATTGGGCCTACCCTTGGTTTGATGGGTACTCTTATTCCAATGGGTCCAGGTCTTGCTGCTCTTGGAAGCGGTGATGTAAATACCCTTGCAAGCGCTATTATAGTTGCTTTTGACACTACTGTTGTAGGTATTGGCGCAGGTGCTGTAGCTTATGTTGCAGGAAAGATTCGCAGACGATGGTATGAACAGTATCTTTCCAATTTGGATGCTTTGGCTGACACCGTATTGGATAGGTTGAAGAAGGAAGATGAAATGAGAGGAAAATAATAATGGATTATTAATTTATTTTATTTTCAAATTAGGATAATATTAAAATTTCATTTTATTTTGGTGATTTAATATGGTACGTCGTCAAGGTGGAAGAAGATTGTCTGAAGATACTGAAGATCCTATGGCAGGAACTGCAAATCTAGTTGATGCAATGCTGGTTATTGCTGTAGGTCTCTTGGTGTTTTTGGTGATTTCATGGAATATGCAGGGAGTCATTTTCTCTGACATGACTCAAGAGGAAAAGCAGAATGTGATGCAACAGATGAGTGAGGTCAGTGAAGTGGACCAAGGACAGCAGCTTAATGAGACTCCTGATATAAGCAATAAATCCGGTCAGGGATATACTGAAATGGGTAAGGTATATCAAGATCAGTCAGGTAAATTGATTATGGTAGAAGGATAAATTTCTTCTATCCTTTTTTTATTGGATTTTAAAATAGTTCGTTATTATTAAAACAATGATTTTTTTTTACTTAATTAGACCATATGACGAACTGATTAAAAATAGTAAAAATTGATTAAAAATACTAAATTAATTAAAAATAGTTAAAAAAAGAAAATAAGATTTTTGAGAAAATCTCAAAAATCTAGATTAGATACTTATTTTTTTACAGTGAAGTAAGCTTTTTTGGTAATAGCTTTGTATGCTTTGTCACCTGCAAATTTAGCGGTTGCAGTGAATTTACCTTTTTTGGTTACTTTCACGCTTATTGTAGCTACACCTTTGGAATTGGTTTTAGCGCTAAAGGTTTTGCCGTTTACTTTAATGGTGATTTTTTTACCGCTTAATGCTTTACCTTTAGAGTCTTTAAGTGTGAATTTAACTTTTTTAACCTTTTTAACTTTTAAGGTAGCTTTAGCAAAGGTAGCTTTTACAGCTTGTTTTTTAACAGTTACTTTAACTGTTTTATAGCAAGATTTGCATCCTGTATCATCACCAAGGAAGCAGAATGTGTAGTAGTAGGTTCCTGCTGCTGCAAAGTTGGTTTTAATAGTAGCTTTACCATCAGCATTGGTTTTTACAGTACTTTCTTTACCATTAAGGAAAACAGTTACAGTTTTGTTTGCTAATGCGTTTCCTTGTGAATCAATTAAGGTAATTACTAAGTTTTTATTGGTTTTTGCTACAGTACTTAAAGCGCTAGCATTGATAGCGGTTTCAACAGGAACAATTTGAGAGAAGGTTCCGCTGGTTAAGCTCATGTAAGCGCCGTCAGCTTTAACGATGTTGTAGGTAAAGGTAGGTGGCATAGGAACAAATACTAAACCGCTGTAATCGTTGTTTTCACCAATTTGGATATTGCTGTATCCGCTTGCAAGCAAGAATCCGATTTTGGTGTTGTCAGTGAATTTGTTTTCATCACAGAAGATGTTGGAAGATCCGTAGCAGGTGATACCTACATCACAGTTGCTGAGTACATTGTTGATTGCTTTGTGTCCTTGGCTGTGCATGAGGTAAATACCTTCTCTTGCGCCAATGACTGTGTTGTTTTCAACAATACAGTTTGGACCGGAACCGTGTCTTACATCAATACCATGGTTTACAGGATCTATGATGGTATTGTTGTAAATGTGAGTGCGAGCAGATCCAAAGGAAATGATACCCATGTCGCTTACACCAGTTACAGTGTTGTATCTTACAATAGCATCATAGTTAGGATCCATGAATTTGCTTCCTACATAAAGACCGAAACGTCCACCGCTAATGTTGTTGTTTTCAATAATACCATTGGTGGTGTTATAAATGATTACACATGATGGACTTTTCATATTAGCCATTTTTACGCCGTTAAGAACGAAGTTAAATCCGCTGAGGGTAAATCCGTTTACATTAGCCACTTCAAAGATACCATCATAATAATTGGTCCATTGTGGAGGCATGCTACGAGTATCGGTTAAGGTAGCACCATTACCATTGATGATAATGTTGTTTAAGGTTGTTTTGTAAGTGACGTTTTTCTTGATAGGATTTCCTTCTTCATCCAATTTAGCCTTTCCATCAGCATCTAATTCAGTTTCTTCTACAACTTTATCTTTAGTTATTTTCAAGTTTGTATTTTCATAAGTTCCAGGAGCAAAATTAATAATAGTATTGTCTTCTAAACTATCAAATTTTTCCTGAATTTGTGCATTAGTCATTGTATTGTCAATTTCTAATGTTGTCATGGTAGGTGCAGGAGCATCCCCTCCTTCATCTCCAATGAGAACATCATCTGCTGCAGATACTGCTCCAAATGAAACAATAGTCATAAGGAACAATGCTGCAATAAGCAAAATTTTTTTATTCATAAAAATCTCCTTTTTACGTTGTTATTTAATAAAAAATTCAGTTTTTTTTAAAAAAAATAAATATATAACACTTTAAGATATAATTAAGTCAATTAAGTATTTATTTTTCAAAAAAAATAATAATTCATAAATTTCTTGATACACGATATGAATTTCATATCAATTTGTATCTTGCATATAACTATGTTATTTATTTTATTTAAATATTATTTTTTTCATTTAAATTCAATAACAATAGTTAATTATCCTTATTTTAACTTAAAATAATTAAATTGCCTTTATGTAAAGATTTAAATAGATGATTATTAAATAAATTAAATATATATGTTTTTAAAACATTGTTATACTTTTTTTGATTATTTCTTGAATTTTTAAAAAAAGCAATATAATAATGTTCTTTAGAAAGATATAATCTATGGAATGGTATTATGGATTTTATAAATCATATACTAAATAGTTTGAAAAATAATCATTTATTATTCAGTATTTTTCTAATTATTTTAGTTATTAGCTTAATTGGTTCTGTATCAGCTTCAAATTCTTTTGATACAGATGATTCTAATTCTAATGCCATATCAGATTCAAATAATGTATTGCAATCCGATATTGTTCTCAAAGCAGACAATGCAGTTAATTATGATGAAGATCTTTTATCTGAAAAGGATAGCCTATCGTCCAGTTCACCCTATCAAATCTCTTCTTTAAGCACTAACGATGAGATACAATCTATCTTCGATAATGCAAAAAGCGGAGACACAATCAGATTCAATGATGGGGAATATAATAATATCTCAATTGTTGTAAACAAGAAACTTAACATTGTCTCTACAAAGGGCTCTATCATTCATACATCAGATTCAGTAAGTGCAAGGGCTAAGGAAATGGGATTGTCCAATTCATTTGGATTTTATTTCACCAAGCTTGCCAGCGGATCAGTGATTAAAGGATTGACCTTGACAGGCAACTGCGACTATGGAATAATGGTTGAAGGCACAAGCAAGATCAGCATAATCAACAATAATGTATCTGGGGCAAAGAAGGCAGGAATTTATATAAAGGATTCCAAATCCAATACAATAAAAAACAATACCATAATCAAGGCCTATGATGGAATCGTGTTTAAGAATGTTAACTCAAGCAAAGTAGTTTCCAATAATATCCAAAGGAATAGGAATACAGGATTTGTCATTGGAAATTCTTTCAGCAATAGCATTACAAACAACACTGTCTATAAGAATGAGTTGGATGGGGTTCTTTTAAACAATTCAGGATATAATAAGATATTAAGGAATAAGATTATTACAAACGGCATTTCCGGATTTAGGATGGAAGGATACACTAATAATAATGTCATAATGTATAATAACATTTCAAGAAATGTTGTAAATGTTTATGCAAATTCCTTTAGCAGCAATGACAAAATGAGCCAGAATACTCTCATGTTTGCCAGAAAGCTTTTCGGCACCTATGTTGGAGATGAAAATGGTGGTGCAGCTATTTTCTTCGGAGACGATTACAGGTCAGCTCCATGGAAAAATCTGGACTTTTCATACAATTCAATAGGAATGAATGAAGTTTGGGATGCAAAGAGTACCATGGCCCATCCTCCAGTCAATATTGGTGCAAACTGGTATTTTGACAATGACGGAAATTATGCAATAGGCCATATATGCCCTATGGTATTTGGAAGGGCCATAACTGTTGATGAATTGAAAACATTGTCTATGGGTTTCTCTTCAGATGGAAAAGGAATTTTCGGTCAATTGTATGATGGGAAGAATGCAGCGGGAGCAGGATCATTTAAAATAGATAATGTCGTTGTCAATGGAAAGGATTATGGGTCTGCAGAAGTAGGTGAGGATGGCCGCTTCAGTTTGGACTTGTCATCTCTTCCTGCAGGTAGCGTTGTTACAATAAACGTTAGCGGGCATCTTTTCAACATCACTACCGATAAGGAAGTTGCGAAAAAATCAGATTCCCAGTCCAAAAACAATGAAGAGACAAATACCAATTCTTCTAAAGACGGTACAAATCCTAACGCTAATGGAAATGGTACTGGCAGCGGGTCTGGATTATCAAATGGTTCTGGAAGTGGAGACGGCAACTTTACAGGTAGTGGAATCAGTGTTGGAACATTATCTGGCCAATCAAATCAAGGAACTGGAGATTCAGGCCAAAATGGTGGAGGAAGCGCTTCAGAAGGTAAGGCTTATGAAATCTTAAAGGAAGAAAACACTCCTGCCACTGCTAAAAACAGTCAATTGCTTGCATTGTTAGGTGTTGCTCTTGTAATATTAATTATTGCATTAGGATATAGAAGCAAAAATAAGGATGATTATCAATTTGATAATCACGATTATGAACTTTAAACATTTAAAGATACTTAATTAAGGGATTGCTTTAATACTTAATTAAAGATATCTTACTATTTTTATTTTTTTATTTTATTACATTTAATAGATTTTTTACATTTAATAGCTATTTTAATAATTTATCCCAATATTTATTCGTAATATACCAAACTTTTTAAAATTTTGTAAAAATATGATATAATCCAGAAATATATTTTATAAAAAAAGAAATAGTGATAGATTATTTGAAGAATCTATCATCTGCCTTTTGGCTTTTGGCCTTTTGGTGCTTTGTTTCAAACCAGCCTATTTTAATGTCATCAACCAATGTGTCTTCAAATAGCTGAGGAACATATGGCTTGATGTCAAGAAGTGGAGTTCCATCAAGGATATCTACATTGGAAATGTATAATATGTCATCTTCCACTTTATCTAGCTTTACAGTGCTCATCCCAATATTGTTAGGCCTTTTTGGAGATCTTGTGGCAAAGACGCCGTGAGTGTTGTTGTCCATGAATGGCTTCACTTCAAGAGCATTGCCGTTTGTTTTATGCAAGTGATAGATAAGTATCAGATGTGAAAAACCATCAATATCCTTTAATCCTGGTTTATATTCATCTTTAAGACATATTTTTCCTTCAATTCCTTTTGCACCAGTAGGTTGAATTGGCATTCCCTCTAACTCTTTAAATGGGGAATGGATTGTTCCAATAATATCAAATTCGATTTTCATACTATCATATTTATTTTTGATGTATATAAAGTTTTATAACGGCATTATATCCAAACTTTTAGGAAAAGTTTGATTAAAATTTTTTCTATTTGAATATGATTAAAATTTATTTATTTATTCAATGGAATTCAAAACATGAGTCACAAATTGTGTCTTAGCTATTTCTTCTACGAATTCAACAAGTGTAGCAGCTTCCTTGACTGTCTCGCCGGTTGCAATGACTCCATGGTTTTTCAAGACAATTACATCTTCATCCCTTAATGCTTCAGATGCTGCATCTGCCAACTCCTTGCTTCCTGGCTTGAAGTATTCGATATCTTTAATATACTCGGATTTGATTGCACCGAACCCTTCAAGGCGCTTTATTTTCTTGTTTGAAAATGCAAACCCTGTAGCATATGGTGAATGGGTATGTGCAATTCCAAAGACCTCTGGCTTTTCCCTATAGATAGCAAGATGCATTCCCACTTCAGATGAAGGCTTTCCTTTAGTCAAGACTTCACCTTTTTCATTGACAAGAACAATATCCTCTTCCCTTAAATCAGCAAGGGATTTGAGTGTTGGTGTGATGGCTACTATGTCTCCATTTTCACCTTTGAATCTTGCGCTGACATTGCCGGCTTTACCTGAAACCAATCCTCTTTCAAATACATAAGCTGACATTTCCACTACTGACTTTACTATTTCCTTTTCCATCTTATCATCCTAAAATAAAAATTTATTAAAAATAAAATTAGTTAAAAAAATAATTGATAAAAAGACTCATAATTTGATTAATCAATAAATTTCAATTGCTTATAGTTACCGCCTACATCGATTATAGGAACTTCTGCAGGTGTTGGAACAATGTTATAGATTTTCTGGAACTCTGTCTGAGTCTGGAAAGTACCTGAGTTTATACAGTGAATTCCCTTATGGTTTGTATACCTGTTAATGTGAACATGGCCTGTATGCAGGACATCAGGAACCCTGTCGATGACCAAATGATCTTCAAGCTCTGAAGCAAGAGGAGTTCTTTCACCATACAATGGAGCCAAATGCCTTTTATTCAGGAATTCCTTCATTACAAGATCGTTGCGCTCATGTGAGAAATCATTTGAACCCATCACCATATCATCTATTCCTCTTCCATGGTAAATCAACACTTCCAGTCCATCAAGGCTAACCATACTTGGATTAGACAGGAACTCTACATTATTCAATTTGTATAATGATTTGGCATACTTTTCAGGCACTGCAGGCTGAGGTTCTGCAACTCTTGAAGCGTCGTGGTTTCCAGGAGTGATGATGATTTTGATATCGCTTCTGATATCACCGAGCAATCGTGCAGCTTCATCGTATTGGGCTGTAATGTCTTTGATAGCCAATTCCTTATCCTGGTTTGGATAAACGCCAATGCCGTCTACAATGTCTCCTCCGACAATCATGTATTTGACATTGTTAGCCATTTCCCTTTGCTCTTCATTTCCATAGTCACCATTCAGCCATCTGGTAAATCTGACAAATGCATCTTCAAGGAATGTTATGCTTCCAATATGAACATCTGATGTAAATACAGTACCAAAATCAACTTCCTTTTTAGGCATTCTTGGAACGCCAGGATCTATAATGTTTTGGCAAATAGCTAACCTGTTTTCACTTTGGCCTGCTCTCTTTTGAGCTATTATTCCAATAACCTCATCTTTCATTAGGTTTCTGGCAGCTCTGATAAGCTCATCATTGTCCTTGCTTACAAGAAGGGGAAGAGAACCTGTATCATCTTCAACTTCAATTAGATAATGGCCGTTTTTAGTGCTTCTGATATCTGAAATCATTACGATTAGGTTCAAATCGGTTTGGTTTTCAGTAATTTCATTGATTTTTTGCCAAGTTCTTAGTTCAGGCCTTTTTTCCAATATTCCAGATAGCTTTTTATATCTGTTTTGGAAATATTCGATTAGATTTCCAATATCTCCGCTTGTGTAGGATTTATTGCTTGTATCCTTAAGCACCTTGAATTTATCAAAATTAACTTTGGTTTCTGTTAGGTTTCTTTTATATTTTATTTCAACATCTTTAGAAACCTCTGCATCTTCAATTTTAACTACATGTTCACTTGCATAACCTGGATTAACCTTTGGTTGAGGTACTTTTGGTTTTTCTTCGATTGCAGGGCTTGTTTCCCTAATCATTCCTTTTTCTTCGATTGCAGGATTTTCCACTGGTTTTGGTTTTTCTTCTATTGTTGGAGGTTCTTTTTCCAGTGGCTTTTCAGCTGCTATTGATTTTTCTTCTGCAGTTTTTGTTTGAGTTATCTCTGGTGGCTTGGTTTCAAGTGGCTTTTCTTCTCTCAATGGTGTTTCCTCATCCAGAACAGCTTCAATTTTAGAATCTGTCTTGATTTCTAGATTGAGCCCTTCCATTTTTTCCAATGTCTTTACATCTACTGGAACCATATCTTTAGAATAATTTCCGCTTTTTAATTTAACGATAATGTCTGAACTTAAATTTATAGGATTTTTAGAGTTTTTAATTAAATTATAAGCCTCTGGAGATAGGATTATCCCTTTCCTTGCAAATTTAATAAGAATTTCTTCAGTCATATTCAATCATCTTTATTTTTTTATTATTAGCAAATGATGTTTGCCAATTGAAATAGTTCCATTGCATTCAATGTTATTAATTTAAAATCTTATAATTATATTATCTTTTTATTAGTTAATAAAATAATCTATATTGCACTATTTTTCGATAATCTTATTATATATAAATAATATAAACTATATCATTATAAGATACTAACTATATATCTTCATCACATTTAAAAGTAATCGAAGGGAATGAAAAGCTTATGATGAAGGTATGAAAAATCATTGCTTATAAAAAAAATTAAAAAATTAATTCATAAAGGTAAATATTATGCAAATTTCAAGAATAATACTTATACTATTGTTATTTTTTGTATTTTTTGAAATAGGGCTATTCAGTTCCTACACTTTAGCAACTGGAGAAGTTCCTAATCCAGCAGAATTAATAGATATGCAAATAGGCACTGTTACTTCAATATTCAGCACAGATAATGTTGGCGGATTATTGATTAAGGATCCAGATAATGTTAATGTTACAAATAGATATGAATTGGCTGATAAGCTTTCAGAAGTGGCAGATGTTGATGGAGTCAATGTGGATGATATGAACATCACAACTGTTGACGATACCAAAAAGGATGAATTTAATGTTACTGTCACTGCTTTCGGATATTCCAAGCCTAAAGGTAAATCAGGTTCAATAATCATCAATGGAGAACCGGATTATAAAATCATTGCTACAGCTACTGCTGAACACACTATAAACGGTATTGAAGTTAAATTGGACACTTTAGCGGTTGATTCAATTTTGAAAATATTTGATGCTAATGATAACAGTTATTCTATCTTAGATGATGACTTTAACTCAACATCAAAATCCTCTTCAAGTTCAAAATACAAATCAAGTTCAAAGTCTTCCAGTTCAAGCAGTTCAAGCTCTAGCAGCTCTAGCTCCAGTTCTTCTGATTCAGGATCAGGTTCCTCTTCTGGAGGTTCTGGTGGAGGCTCTTCATCTGGCGGTTCCTCTTCTGGAGGTTCTGGTGGAGGTTCATCTTCTGGCGGGGGATCTTCTAGTGGAGGTTCATCTTCTGGAGGTTCTACTGAATCTTCAAGTGGCTTATTAGCACCTTTATTCTATTTATTTTAAATTTTTAGCCTTTTTTAGCTAAAAATCCTAATATTTATTAAACTTTTCAAAAAACAAAAATAATAAAGAAAATCCTTAAAAGGGTGATATGATGATTAATCTTATTAGCATGGGTTCTGATATAGGAAACATTAGCATAAATGCATTTAATGCTATAATTGAATCCGACATTATAGTCAATTACGATGATATTGACTTAAGCGATTTGGATACATATTTAAAAGACAAGGAAATCATTGCCAATGATTTAGAAGAAGCAAAGTCTGTTGAAGATGAATCCAATGATGAAATTGTCAGTGACTTGGATGAGTCAGAGTCTGTTGAAGATGAAAGGGATATCTATTCAAAACTGGAAGAATCCTATTCAAAAATAGAATTAGCAATTTCTAAATCTTCCAATGGGAATGTTGCTTTAATTTGCTCAAACAATTCAAACATTTATGGAATAGCTAACCTTTTGATTCAAATCAGTTCAAAATACAATGATGTTGAATTGAAGATTTATCCAGCCATTTCTCCAATCGATTACAGTTCAGCTGTATTGGGGGCTCCATTCAATGATTTAGTAGCCATTGATTTGAATAATCCACTTTTATCCATTAGAGAACTCAGAAATAAGGTTAAGTTTGCCTTAAAGACAAATTTTGTTATATTCATTCACAATCCAATCGGTGAAAATGGGGATAAAACCAATTTCAATAAGCTGAAGGAAATAGTGGCTAAGTTCAATGATGAGCTGTTGGTTGGAATTGTAAATGAGAATTATTCATATGAAATCTCCCAGTTCAAGGACTTGAATGAAGAAATCATCAAGGAAGATTCCTATTTGGTCATTGGAAACAAATTGACCTATAAGCTAGAGGATTATATGATTACTTCATCTGATTATTTTGTAAAGCCTAAGTTCATTTCACACAACATTGATTTCTTCGAAAGATATTTGAATGATGAAACTCCTAAAGGCCTTGACCAAGAATGTCCATATCTGCCATGCCATGAGACATTGGAGGCTTGCGATTTCTGTTACTGTCCTTTCTATCCATGCGCTGATGGGATAACTGGCGGTGAATGGATTAAGGATAAGAATGTTTGGAGCTGTCAGCACTGTGACTGGATTCATCTTGAAGAGCCATGCAAAGTTGTCAGGAAAGGATTGAAAAGGAAACTAAAGGATAAGGACGATTTAAAGACCAAGCATTTGGAATTATTGAAGCTAAGACGTGAATGCTTGTTAAAAACATTAAAATAGCATTATTAAAGTTAAAAAAAAAATAGAAAAATTAACAAAAATAGAAATTATACTTATTTATTACATATTAAAATTAAAGAAGGTTTTAAAAATGCCAAGCGTAAAAGATATTTTAATTGAAATGAAAGATATGTCGGAATTAATGGTTGATTTAGCTTATTCTGCTGTTTTATTCAACAATAAGGCTGCTGCAGAAGAGGTATTGACACTTGAAAACAGACTTAACAGCATGAACTATGAAATCAAAAAGCAATCTCTTGTAGCTGCCCGTTCACTTGAGGATGCAGAAAAGTTAACCACATTGCTTGAGATTGCAGAAGCTGCAGAATCCATAGGAAATGCTGCAAAGGATTTATCCGACTTGACCTTAAAAGGATTCGAGCCACACCCAGTATTCAAGATGGTTATGGAAGAATCTGAAAAGAACATCATTCGTTTGAATGTAGAGGAAAGTTCAGTATTGGCAAACCATTCATTAGGAGAATTATTGCTCTTAAACCGTACTGGTATGAGAATCATCTCCATTAGACGTGGAGATTCCTGGATTTACGGTCCTGATAAAAACACTGTTATCCTTGCTGGAGATGTTTTGATAGCTAAAGGATCTGAAACAGGTACTGAAATCATTGAAAAGTTAGCTGATGGAGAAATCAATTTAGAGGATTTAGGAAATATTGATGAGATTATTGATGACGATTAATCAAGATTATTTTTTCTTGAATAAAAACAGTCTATCAATTTATTATTATTAATTAAATGTAATTATAGAGTTTATACGAATTATTTTCAATTAAATATTTTATTTAATATGTATGGATGTGAGACTATGTTGATGGGAGGTGAACCAATTGAAAAATCTAGCGAAGATGATACGTCAATTTGGGGACTCTGCCGTCGCATTAGTTGTTAATTTTATTCTATTTTTATTCAATGGCATAAAGTACATAGTATCTTCACCTGCTCGATTGATATCCTACATCAAGGAATTTTTGGAAGATACTGATTCAGTATTGAAGGAAAGCCTGATAGCTCTTTCCATCTGTGCTGTCGGTGACTTGTGTGCTGGTATCATTTTAGGAAATATGGAATTCTTTTTAAAGACCTATCCTGGCCTTATGGTAATCATTCCAGGGGCTATCGGAATGAGAGGAAACATCTTTGGATCTTTCGGATCAAGATTAAGCACTCACCTCCACATTGGTACCATATCTCCCGAATTTAAAAGGTCAGACCTTTTGGATGAAAACATTACCGCTTCAATCATTTTGACCATGGTTCTTTCAGTCTTGCTTGGAGCAATTGCTAAAGTGATTTGTATAGTCTTCCATTTCCAAAGCATCAGCCTTTATGATTTTGTCTTGATTTCATTCATTGCAGGTTTGATATCAACAATAATCATGCTTCCAATAACCATGTTCATTTCATTGAAGAGCTTTGAAGGAGGCTGGGACCCAGACAATATCACAACTCCATTCATTGCAGCAGTATGAGACTTCTTTACCTTGCCTGCAATCATTTTAAGCTTTTTGATAGTGAACTTTGTTGTCT
>JAFRCZ010000026.1 GCA_017404125.1 Methanobrevibacter sp. | reverse complement strand
TTAGCATTAATATATTTTATATATTTAAATTAACAAAATATTATTAATAAAAATAAATTATTAAAAAATAAAACAAATGATGAAAAATTTATTAAATATTTAAATAAGTGATTTTATGGAAATTACATTTTTAGGAACTTCATCTGCTGTACCTTCAAAATATAGAAATCATGCAGGGTTCATTTTAAAATATTTTAAGGATACTCTGCTTTTTGACTGTGGAGAAGGCACACAAAGACAATTGACTTATGCCAAAATAAGCCCTATGAAAATAGATAAGATATTCATTAGCCATTTTCATGGTGACCATATACTAGGTTTGGCAGGACTTATTCAATCCATGGGCTTTAGAGGAAGAGAAGATGACTTGGATATCTATGGACCTAAAGGATTAAATAAATTAATCAATGTGATTTCCAATTATGGATTCTTCCAAATAAACTTTAATATCAATATTCATGAAATCAGCGAAGGAACAGTGGTGGAAACAGATGAATATATCATCAAATCCATTATTGCAGACCATAATATTGAGAATCTTGCTTATTCCATTTATGAAAAGAAAAAGCCTCGTTTCTTAAGAGAGAAGGCCATTGAGCTTGGAGTGCCAGTAGGCCCTGCCTTTGGAAAGCTTCATAGCGGCCAAGAGGTTGAAGTAAATGGAAAAATAATCAAGCCAGAACAGGTATTGGGACCTCCAAGAGTTGGTAAAAAGGTAACATACTCTGGAGATACAAGGCCTTGTGAAAAAGTGATTGAACTTGCCCGTGACAGTGATATCTTGATTCATGAAGCAACCTATGAAGACGCAGATCAAGACAAAGCAATTGAAAATTGCCATTCCACATCTAAGGAAGCAGCAAGGATAGCTAAAGAGGCGAATGTAAAACTGTTGGTTTTAACCCATATAAGCACAAGGTATACAACTGATTTAAATATAAAGGAAGAAGCTAAAGAAATCTTTGAAAATACTATTGTAGCTAATGACTTTACAGAAATAAATATTGGAAAGGATAAGACTACAATCAATTTCAAGAATATATTAACTGTAAATAATGAATAATAAAAATAATATCTAATGAATAGGTGACTTAAATGGATTATGTTTCCCAAATATTAGGAGCAATATTTAATCTCTTTAATTTAAAGAATATCATTTATATTTTACTTATTATAATAGGTGGACTAATCATTATCAGATTAGGAGACAAAACGCTTAGTAAGTTGGAGCAAAAATTCGATTTGAATCTCACGGCTCATTATTTATTTAAGGATATATGGAAATATACAGTAATCATTGTAGCCTTTGCATGGATATTGCATGTGCTTGGAATTAACCTAGAAAGCATCATAATCAGTTTAGGTGTTGTAGGTATTGTAATAGGTTTAGCATCACAAGATATTGTTTCCAACTTCATTTCAGGAATCTTTGTAATCAGCGACAAAAAGATTCAAATTGGACAAGTCATTGAAGTTGATGGATTTAAGGGAACCATCAAAAAGGTTGGATTTAGAAATACAACCATGATAAACCAGGATAATTATGAAATAAGAATTCCTAACTCTGTCCTATCCAAAAACATTTATAAATTGTATAAGCCAACTGAAGATTATAGATTAAGAATTAATGCGGTATTACCTCATGGAATGAGCATAGACCAATTCAAAGAGGACCTTGATAAAATCATGTATAGTTATGATTGGGTTGTCAAGAATAAGACTACAATATTTTCAAAAGACTATACTGAATGGGGCCCTAAAGTAGAGGTAAGCTATTGGATAACCGAATATAAATACATAGACTGTGGAAAGGTAACCATTTTGGAAAATATCAATAGATTATCTGATGAATATAGGAAAAATTCAAGACGAAAAATTAAAGTGAATGTGAAAAAATAACAATCGTTAATTTTTTATGTTATAAAATTAAACAATTAAATATAGGTAGAATAAAATTATAAAAAATTATACTTATCAAAAACTAAAAAAGGTCA
>JAFRCZ010000285.1 GCA_017404125.1 Methanobrevibacter sp. | reverse complement strand
TTAATTAATCAAATGAAAATACTGAAAAATTGGAAAAAAAGATGATAAAATTGACTATAAGTAAAAAAAGTGAAAAAAATAATAAAATTAGTAAAAGTAGGCTAGCTGGGATTCGAACCCAGGACCTCACGGTTATCAGCCGTGCGCGCTGACCCGGCTGTGCCACTAGCCGATACAAAAATCCAAGTATTATTAACTTTATGTTAAATAATATATAAATCTTTTGTACAGAACTTTTAAGGAAAAATCCTTAAAAATTTTTTACAAGATTTAAAGAATAAAAATTAAAAAATAGGAGAATTAAGTTTAAAAAACTTAATCTCTGTTAAGCATCTCATTAAGAGAGTCAGCCATTACGTGACCTTCAATAATGAGTTTAACTTTGTCAATCCCTTCAACTTTTAAAGCTTCTGCTTTAGCTTGAGCAGCTATACGGGTTACACTCATACAACCAGGGTTGGTAGGTTTAATTACTATTTCAGCAGTTGAACCTTCAATTGCAATAGATTGTACAATACCCATTTCTACAATACTTACACCCATATGAGGGTCGTTTACAACAGAAACTGCATCTTTTACAGCAAGTGCTAATTCTTCAGACATTTTATCTCCTCGAATGTTTTTTTAAATTAAATTTATTATAACTATATAAGAATAAAATTTACCTAAATTTTATATCCTAACAAAAAGTTAATAATATAACTATTGTTTTAATTATATTTAAGGCTTATTAATTTAGGTAATAAAAAGGGGCATTAAAATATTAAAAATCATTAACCAATTAAACTAATTCTTAATTCTATGCCTTATTTTTACTCCAACACCATTTCTGGATTCAATCATTTCCCGACCGGTTAAAACAGCTTTTCCAACTGCTACAACCTCATCATTTCTAACGACTACAACTTCATCTTTAGGAAGGATATTTGAATCTGCATCAACAATTCCTGGAGCAAATAAAGTGTTGGTTTTTAAGTCAAAATCAATCTCAACAACATGAATGCCAAGTTCAGCGAGTCTCCTACCTCCTTCAAGATTGAGAGCGTATAATCCGATATCTCTATTAAGAAGAGCTAAAGTCTTGCCATTAGAATAAAGATTTCTATGATATCTTCCTTTTGTAACAACATCATCAGTGATTATAGCTTCAGCCTCTTTACCAAACTGGTATTTGGCAACAGATCTGAGTTCATTCAAGACCCTGTCCCTATGTTTGGTTTTAGGATATTTCTTAAGCTCTTCCCTTAAATTGAATATGGACTCTGGAGAGGTAGGCCTTCCATTTTCACAAACGTAAGTGCAGTTATCCAAATATTCACGGCAAACCTCTTCATAGCCTCCCTCAACATTAGCTATTACTGGCTTGTCTCCAACATAATCCCTTAAAAGCTCTCCAGCTAATCTTATCTCATCATCATTCCAATCACCGGAAACTGCAACATCATATGATTGGATTGGGAAGGTGTTTTCCAATTCTCTTGGACAAATACCAAAGGGAGAAGTTACAATCACTTCCTGATAGCCTTTAGTAGCCCTTCTGAATCTTTGATGGGATTGTGAATTGGAATATGGCTTTTTCATACTGCATGGAAGTGCAACAACAACATCCCCTAAAGGCTGCATCATTGCCATCCTTTGCCTCCATCTTACCACTTCAGGCCTGTATAATGACTCATCACTTGAACAAATAACTTTCATTCTTTTCCTCGTATAAATTATAAAATTAAAAATTAGTTTAAAATTTGATAAAATATTAATATCAATCTATTAATCAATTTATTAATATCAATTTATTAATATCAATTTATTAATATCAATTTATTAATCAATTTATTAATATCAATTAAATATTTAAATTTCATTTATAAATATTTTTTTTAAAATGATTTTTCTAAGCTATGAATTATTCAAATTTAAGAATTATTCAAATATTAAAACAAGTTCTTTATGTATTTCCTTGATCTTTTCAATGGATGGATGATTTTCACCTAATTTTCTTTTCCATTTCTGAATAGTAAAATCAATATCCACTTCATCTGCACCATTGAATAGATTATCTGCATGGGAAACTATTTTCTCTTCCAATGTTTGAGGAGTGTAATCCTTTATAGGAAGCCCTAATTCTCTTGCATCATCTTCACTAAGGCCAGTTCCAATATGCCTTTCAACAATATTGATTATATCCTGTGAATATCCTCTTTCCTTAAGCATTTGAGCACCTATCACTGCATGTTCTATAGAACTGGTTTTAGATCTGCCGATATCATGCAATAGAGCGCCGACTCTAACAAGTTCCATATCCACATCATCAAAGTTAGAGGCAATTTCACATGCCTTTCTTGAAACTCCTTTAGAATGCTCAATTACCCAATCAGGACAACCTACTTCTTTCAATAATTCAATTTCCTCATCCATATAATCACAAATCATATCATATATCAATGATAATCCCTTAAAAAATTACAAAAATTTAATTAAAAATAGCATGAAAACAAATGAAACATATGATTAATTAAAAAATGATTAATCAAAAATGATTAATTAAAATAATAAAATAAATTAAAAAGCTAGAAAACAAAAGAAAAAATAAATGAATAAAAGACTTATAACATGTCTTTCATCATTTTTTCACGTTCTCTGTCTTCTTCCTCTAACATTTCCAATAATTCATCCCAGGATTCTAAAGATTCCTTTGCAGCTTCTTCAGATAATTTTTCAATAGCATATCCTGCATGAATTAAAACATAATCTCCAACTTCTACATCTGGGAGAAGATCCAATTTTGCATTTTGTCTTACTCCTCCAAAGTCTGCAGCACAAATGTTAGATTCAGTGTCAATTTCTACAATTTTAGCTGGTGCAGCAATACACATAACAACAACTCCTTATTTTTATTTAATAAACTTGTTTATTTAAATGAATTAAATTAATTGAATTAAACTAATCAAATTAAACTATCGAATTAAATTAATTTAAAAATATTTTAATTCAAAAATCACTTTCTTTTAATATTTTTATTATAGTCTTTACATTATATAAATATTTTTATTTTATAGAATAAAAACAATCTTAAAAAATTTTTAAAAAATATTTCATAGATAATTGATAAGGCAAATAATAAATAATTGATAAATAATTTATAATAAAATAAACAAAGAAAAAATTAATTAAAACAAAACTTTAGGGATTGAAATGGAAGAGATTAAAAAGATAAAAAATATTGTTATTGGAGCAGGTCCAGCAGGGAGATTAGGCTCATTTGAGCTTGGAAAACTAGGAGAGGAAACTTTAGTCATAGAAAAGAAATACATTGCGGGAACCTGTCTTAATGAAGGGTGCATGGTTGTCTGTGCATTAACTGACATCAGCCGTTTCATAAGAAATTTCAAAAGATACAATGAAATCGGATTCATTGATGGAGATATAAACTTTGATTTCAAGACTGCATGTGACAATATTAAAAAGACTCAGAAATTCCTTCGCAAGCTTAACCAGGAAGAAAATGAAAGTGTAGATAATAAAGTCATTTATGGGGAAGCTAGTGTGGAAATAAATGATGAAGACAAAATCATCGTTACCGTTAAATTAGATAATGAAAATGAACTTCAAAAGGAAGAGTATGATGGAAAAGAAATCCTAAGTTTTGAAGCGGAAAATCTATTGATAGCTACTGGCGCAAGACCTTTTATTCCAAATATCCCTGGAGTAGAATATGCCTTAACAAGCAGCGATGTGCTTGATTTAGAGGAAGTTCCACCTAAATTAAACATAGTTGGAGGTGGAATAATCGCTACTGAACTTTCCAACCTTTTCTCAAGCTTTGGAAGTGAAGTAAAAATCATTGCAAGGAGTGAAATCCTAAAAGATTTAGAACCGGAAATAAAATCTTATGTTGTAAAAAAACTCATTAATGAAGTGGATATCTGTGAAAAAACTGATGTGTTGGAAATCACTGAAAACTCCATTATAACAGATAAAGGAGAGTTTGAAGGAAAAACCTTAATAGCTACGGGAAGAGTCCCTAATTCAGAATTGGTGGCAGATATTGTTGATTTGAATGATGATGGATCAATTAAAGTCAACGATTTCTTCCAAACCTCAATTGCAAATATTTATGCAGCAGGTGATGTAACCGGAGGAATAACCTTAACCCCATATGCAAGAAAAGAAGGAATCTCAGCTGCAAGAAATATGGCAGGATACTTGAATAAATTTGATGATATCATTGTTCCACAATCCTTAACATTGGATTTGGATGTCAGCTTTACTCAAAAACAAGACAATGTTGATGAAGACAAGATTGAAGATGTAATCATTCCAGGTCTCGGAGGACCTCATGCATTCTGGAGAATCTTGCGTGGAGAGACTGGACTTACAAAAGTTTCATTGAATAGTGAAACAGAGGAAATAGTTAGGGCAAGCCAAATATCACCATCTTCAATTGATGATACTGCATATCTTGCATTCCTAATGAATATGGGAATAGAAAAAGAGGATTTCGATGATTTCCTGGAAGTTCATCCATCAACAGATGCCTATTATAAAATCTTAAAGATTATGTAAAAAATAGGTAAATTAAATAATTATAAAAATTTAAAAAAGGATAAAATATTCATTATTTTATCCAAAAACTCTTTTTAATAAATAAAAATAGAAGAAATTTTAATCAAACTTTTTTTAAAAGTTTGTACTTATTTTAACCAATTAACTAAAACATCACTACGTGGGTTTGGTTCATTTGGCTCAACTTTATAACCTAAAGCAACACCGTATAATGGAGTGTATCCTTCAGGGATGTGAAGCTTTTTCAAGTTTTCTTCAACACTGAAGTAAATAGCTACAAGACCTAACCAACAGGATCCAATATCCAATCCTTCTGCTGCAAGAAGCATGTTTTCAATAGCTGCAGAAACATCTGCTTGCATGTTTGATGCATCGGATTTTGCTGAAACAAATACAACTGTTGGGGCATTGTGCATTACATTAACACCAGATTCTGCTATTGCCTCAAGAAGCTCATCTCCTGAATTGGATAAAATGCTGCGTACAGAATCATTGATGTCTTCAAGAAGCTCTTTGTTTTGGACAACAGTAAAATGCCAAGGAGCTTCTCCCCTTGCAGTAGGAGCCTTAATAGCTGCATCTAATATTTTTTCAATTTCCTCATCACTTATTTGCTCATCCTTATAAGCTCTTACACTTCTACGATTTTTAATGACTTCAAAAACATCACTCATAAGATCACCATAATTTAAACAAATTAATTCAACAATTAGTCTAAAAATTAATTAACAATTAATATAACAATTAAAACCTATAATAATCCTAAACTTAACTCAATTTTCTTAAATCAGTAGGTTTTGTTCTGACATCCTTTTCAACAACTCTTTCAAGATTAGGGGAATATGGATTGTAAACCAATCTTCTAAATCCAAGTGAAATCAATAAATTGTCAGTGATTATCTGTTGACGTTCACCGAGGATGATTTTTCTAAATAAATCACCTAATCCTCCACCAGTTAAAACATCCATAAACAAATCACCGAAAGTTGGGTTATTGATATGCAATTTATTAATAAGGAATCTAGATAAGTTCTTTCTTCTAATGTAAGCAATTAAAGCAGTAGTTACAATGAATAATATTAAAGTTCCTACAAATCCTCCAAGAATGTAGAAACCGATTCCTAAAGCTAATGCAAAGGTATGGTTTCCGACTTCACCTAACATGATTTTTCCGGAATAATCCAAAGGAGCATAAGCGATACAGGTAACTAAAGTAAGCAATGGAACATAATATGCAGGAATCTGTGCTACAGGCTCTACGCCTAAAATCAAAGTAGCAAGAATTGTGAAGAAACTCATTATAATTACAACACTTACTGCAGATCCCGGTTGCATATCTGCAATGTTCATTGGCTGAATCATTAAAGCAACTAAAATAGAAGAAATACCCATAAGAGGATAACCTAATCCAATAACACATAACATACCTATTCCTCTAGCAAGCTGACCTAGTTCAATAGGCAAATTAGCAATTCTTCTTCTACCTATCACATCATCGACAAGAGCACACAATCCCATCACTAAAACGAGATTATTATATCCTGCAGGCAAAAATAGGCTAATTACAATAAATGGAATTATACCAATTGCACGAGGAGTTCCTCCACGGACAGTTTCGTATAAATTGCCCATATACCCTCTTTTACCTAAGAAACGGAATATGATATTTAATGCTCCAGTTCCTAAAAATGTTGCAATAAATACAATAAATAATTCTAACAACATGTTTAAAATCCTTTCATTTTTTGATTTTATTATAATTCTTTATTTAAGAAATAAATGTAATATTAGTATTTTTATAATTTTTAATATATAATTTTTTATTTTAAAAACAGCCCTAAATTAATAAAATAATTAAGAAAAAATAAATTCAAACTAATTAATAGGATATCTTAGAGTAGCAGCAAGACCGCCTAGTCCTTCAAGCTGCTTTCCACCTTCATGCTCACTGCTTATAACCAAGACCTCACCAGACATGTTTTCCACCATGTCCATGGATTCCTCCAAGTCTTCACTTCTGATTAACTTATCCAAAACAAGCAATTTCTCAATAGCTCCCATATCAATAGCTTTTTTAACTTCCTTTTTTCCATAAACAACTAAAGGAGAGGACTTTGCTATTTCCTGCAAGATTTCGTTAATGGCCGCAATTTCAAAAGCAACCCTATTTTCAGTAGCGAGCTTTTCGACTGTTCCCTTTTTAAGAACTTCATTAATACCTACACGCCCACCAGAACCTGTAGCCTCTAAAATGGATTTCTTTGCTAAATCTGAATGTTTATTTTCCAGATATTTGTAGAAGTCATTCTTAAAGAATCCGGGACCTGCCAAAACTATGGTTTGAATATTATCAAATTTAAGGATATAATCAACAATCTTTTGATAGAATTTCTCAATATTTTTGGCTCTGTTCTTATCAATGATTCTCTTTCCAGAAACATTTCCCATAAGTGGACCATAATATTCTATTCCAAACTGTCTCATCAATCCAAAATCTGCAACATCATCTTCCAATACAACAATGATTGCAGATAGTTTCTTGGAAGCTTCAATAGCTTGATTGATTCTCTTCAATACATAGCCAGACCATTGTTCCTTAAATATTTTAATTGGAGTGTTCAATTTAGCTTCAATTGTATGGTGGGATCCAAGAGGAATCAAGTCTTCAGGACCTTTGATGATTGAACCTATTATCCTAAGCTTTCCAGTAAAGATATGGAAGCTGACATCCTCTACAGAAACTCCCAGAGTAAATGTCTTTTTCACTCCCCTATCACTTCTTAACTTATCTCCAGTGTTGTCTTGAATTCTTCTTGTTGTTTTAGAGTATACAGTATCTCCTTCAGCAATTATGTGTGAGAGATGCCATAAGTCATCTAAAGTCTCAGGAAGAAGTTCAATAATTCCTTTCTTTCTATCTTGATAAGTTATTTTCATAAATAGGCCCCAATCGAAATTTGCAAAAATTCGAATTTCTCTTTAAATTTAATCAAAAATTATAAAAAACTCAATAGTTATATAATTATTATAAAACAATATAAAAATGATTATTATATAAAATATGATTTTTGATAATATATAAAATTAAGTAATTTTTAAAATCAAATTAATGGATTTAATAAAATGAAAATTGGAATTATTGGAGGAACAAGAGGTTTAGGAAAAACCGTAGCATGGTATTTAAAGGACTTTGACTATGATGTGACAATAACTGGAAGAGATGCTATAATTGGAAAACAGGTAAGTGAAGAGCTTGGAATAAAATACAGTGACAATAATAAAAAGATAGTTCAGGAAAGTGACATCGTAATCATTTCTGTTCCAATTTCAAGCACTGAATCAGTTATAGAGGAATTGGGGCCATTCATGAAGGAAGGATCCCTAATGCTTGATGTAACTTCAGTAAAGGAAGGGCCAAGCAATAAAATGAAAGAATGCTTGAGTGAAGGCGTCGAATTCATTCCTACACACCCTGTATTTGGTCCAAGAACAACTGACTTAAAAGGACAAATTATAGTGCTTACCCCATTGGAAAAGGGAAAATGGTATCCTAGAATCTACAAGTTCCTGGAAGATAAAGGAATGAGGATAATTGAAACTACCCCAGAACACCATGATGACATGATGGGAGTTGTGCAAGTCTTGACTCACTTTTCATACATCTCTACAGCTTCAGCTATTGAAAAGCTTCAAGTCAACATTAAGGATACACAGGATTATGAAAGTCCAATTTATAATTTAATGATAGATACAATAGCTAGGATCGTATCACAAAATCCATATCTTACCTATTCAATCCAGCATGAAAACAAGCGTGGAGAAAAAATCAGACAAGCTCTTTTCGATTCAATGACTGAATTGAAGGATGCACTGACAAAAGAAGACGAAAATCAATTCGTTGAAATTGCACTTAGGGCAACAAAGCATATGGGAGACATTCAAGGGGCTTTAGGTAGAAGTGATAAGGCAATAAATGCACTTACCCAGGAATATAACATACTCATGCAATCAATCGGATGTGAAGTGGGACTTAAGCATATTTATTCAGATACAATACATGTAGGAACAATCAAAAAAATTGATTTGGACTTCCTTCACCTAGAGGATGAGAACGGCAAAGTCAAAAAACTAAAGATTTCCAATGTGGAGATTTTAAGCGAAGAGGAATTGCATCAATGGAAAGTCAATAATCAAAAAATATACAAAAGGGACATTAGTGCCGTTTTCAACAGAAAATCAAACCCTCATGTTATCAAAGATACATTGAAAAGAGTTGAAGATATAATCGGTGTGGAAATAATTGATATTTATAAAGGAGAACCTATAAAAGAAAATCAAATCAGTTACACCTTTAAAATATTGTCATTAAGTGAAGATTCCATTGAAGAATGCATAAAGGTCCTAAAAGGATTCGGTGGAATAACCAGATAAGATAATTTTTACTAATTTATTATTTGAAATATCTGATAAGGAAGTAAAATACAAAAATAAAGAGGAAATCAATCCAAATACTGGGGCTAAACCATGAAAATGATTAAACAAACATTAGGTTTGAATGTAGAGGATTCCAAATATTACATCAAGCTGATTATAGAAGCTGTTTTAATAGGTTTATTCTCAGGATTTGTTGTATCCTTATACAGATTTGGATTGGACAATAGCGAAAACATCCTATTTTCCACCTTGAAATATATTCAAGGAGATTTCCTATTAACAGTTGCATGGTTTGTCATACTTGCAATTATGGGACTCATAACAGCTCTTTTAATGAAATGGGACCCAGACAGCTTAGGAAGCGGAATACCTATAGTGATGGGAGAAGTGAAAGGATACTTTGACGTTTGCTGGTGGAAAACACTGATAGCTAAGTTTCTTGGAGGAACCCTTACAGCCCTTGGAGGACTTTCCTTAGGAAGAGAAGGACCATCTGTACAGCTCGGAGCAATGGCCGCAAAAGGGGTTTCAAAATACTTGCCAAACAGCAAGACTGATGAAAAGCGTCTTTTGGTATGCGGAAGTGGAGCGGGGCTTGCAGCTACATTCAGCGCACCTCTTGCAGGATTCATTTTCACATTGGAAGAAATCAATAAGGGATTCGACAGATCCATCGTTCTTGTAGGTTTGGTTTCATCCGTTATGGCAGTTTTAGTATCTAACATATTCTTTGGGCAAAGCCCAATCTTTCCATTCACATCCTTAAACCTTCCATTAAAATATTTCTGGCTATTGATAGTATTGGGAATTGTTATTGGAATATTAGGATACATATACAATGTTGGAATGATTAAGGCATCTGAGGCATGGGACAAATTAAGTTTTCTGCCATTGGAAGTAAGGTATATCATAGTATTCCTTGTAACTGGAGTTGTAGGCCTAATTTTGCCTGAAGTCCTTGGAGGAGGATACTCAATGATGAGACTTATAGAATTAAGCTTGCCTCCATTGTCTATCCTGATTGTTCTTTTAATTGGAAAATACCTTCTTTTGATATTCTGTTTCGGTTCCAGTGCACCAGGAGGAATATTCTATCCTGTGCTTGTCATTGGAGCATATATCGGTGCAATATTCAGTGCAATCGTTATCCCTATATTTGGACTTGACCCTCTAATTGCATACAAATTCATCATGATTTCAATGGCTGCAATGTTTGCAAGTTCTGTCAGAACACCGATAACTGCAGTTGCATTGATAGCTGAAATGACTGGAGTTACAAACTCAATTGTTGCAATGATTGTTGTAGTCATCCTTGCATACATTATTCCAACCATTTTAGGAAACGAGCCTATTTATGAAACCTTGCTTTTAAGATTGCTTAAAAAGAACAAGGGAATCGACTTTGATAAGACAAAAAGCGTATTGGAAGAGTATGTCGTTCCAATGGACTGTGCATTGATTGGGCAAAAGATTTGGGAACTTCCCATACCTAAATCCGCAATGGTTGTTTCTGTTGTAAGGAGCGGAAATACATTGATTCCAGATGAGGAACTGGAATTGAAATATGCTGATGAATTGTTCATAATCATGAATCAAAATACATATTCTGAGGACAATCAGAAAATAGAATCATTAATTTATAATAATTGGAAAGAGGAATGAGGAGATCATTATGAGAATAGCAGTTGCTTCAACAGATGGGAAAAATGTTGATTTGCACTTTGGAAAGGCAAATTCATTATATGTTTATGAATACGATGAGGAAAAGGATGAATTGAAATTTATAGACCAAAGAACTGTTGAAATTGAAGTGGATATGAAACATCAAAATCCAAAAATCATTAAGGCTATTGAAGATTGCAAAGTATGTATTTGTGAGCAGTTTGGCCCAAAAGCTGCAATATACGCTGAAGATGCAGGATTGAAATTAGTGAGTGATGAAGGAGCTGTTGAAGAGGTTTTGAGAAAATATATTGATCATGTAAATTTCATGAAGAATATTAAAATTTAATTTAGCTT
>JAFRCZ010000025.1 GCA_017404125.1 Methanobrevibacter sp. | reverse complement strand
CTTCTTTCTTCTTCGTCTTTTAGACGTTTTGAGATAGTTAAGTTATTTATTTTGGATTTGATTTGATTTAGCATTTATTCACTCGTTTAAAATTCAATTTAAAAAAAGTTTTGGAAGATTATTCGTAAGTTCTGTATATTCCATGTCATTGTTATTCGTAAGTTACTGCAGTTCCATATACAGTAACTAAAATGGTGTTTCCCATGGTGCCCCCAAGGTTATTGTAGGAAATCTTTAATCCTACGATTCCATTTGCACCAAGTTCCTTAGCCTTTTCTTCCATAGTCTTAATAGCTTCACATCTTGCTGCTTCAAGCTCTTCAGCATAAGCGGATGTTCTTCCTTCCACAACGTCTCTAACTCCAGAGAATAAGTCTTTATATATGTTGGATCCGATTAATGATTCACCATTAACCAGTCCATGATACTCTATAATTTTTTTGTTTTCTAAAGTACTTGTTGAGGATAATAACATTTTATCACTTGATTGTTTGATTTAAAAAATAATTATAATTTGATTTTTTTTAAAAGTTTATTTAGCTATTAAATTGAATTTAATAGCTATTTAAGCTTTTAATTAAATTTAATTTATTTGATTAATTTGATTATTAAATTGCATTTAGTGTAAGAACACGAAATATGCCCATACGAGAATGAATATTACGATTACAGCAAATAACATTAATCTGCTTTTTTTAATGTTCTTTTGTTGCTGTTCTAATACTTTTTGACATTCTGCAGAGCAAACTCTTTCTTTCATTGGTATTGGACTGCCGCATACTGGGCAATGTTTGTGTGGTTCTACCATATTTCTCACCTTTTTTCATTTATTTTTAAACTATTTAATTTTATTTATTTAATCTTATATTAAATTAATGATTAAATTAGTATATTGGGTTAATTTAATTTAATTAATTATTCGTTTTAAAAAATATTCTTAGATATTGAAGAATTTTCTTGTTGTTTCACTTACCTTTTCGCCAAGCTCATTAGCATCACATTCCTTGTACTCAGCTATTGTATTTAGGATATGTGGCAAGTATTCGGGCTTGTTCTTATTAGATTTAGGCTTTTTAGGAAAGTTTCTTGGAATCAGGAAAGGGGCATCAGTTTCTATCATCATCTTTTCAGGAGGTATGACTGTAACCGCTTCCTGGAGAGATTGGCCTCTTCTTTCATCACAGATCCATCCGGTAACACCAATGTAACAACCTAATTCAAGGTACTTTTGAGCTTCCTCTTTAGTTCCTGTAAAGCAATGAACACAAGCTTTCTCACACATTTCAGGGTATTTGGATAATATTTTAACCAATTCATCATGTGCTTCACGCTCATGGAGGAATAAAGGCATGTCCAATTCATCTGCAAGCTTTACCTGTTCTTCAAACCATTTTCTTTGAACATCCTGTGGGGAATAGTTTCTGTTGTAGTCGAGACCGCATTCTCCAATAGCCACTACACAGTTTTCCTTTGCAAATTCCCTTAGAGTTTCTATAGTTTTTTCATCACAAGTCTTTGCATCGTGAGGATGAACTCCTGCAGTTGAGTACAATACTCCTTTGAATTGGTCTTGCTTTGCATAATCCAAAGCGGTTTTGCTTGATAAAATGTTTGTTCCTGTAATTACAAATTGGCTTACTCCGACTGCATTTGCATTTTTTATAATCTCTTCTCGGTTCTTATCAAAGGACTTATGCATTAAATTAAGTCCAATATCAATTAATCCAGTCATTTGAATCACTTAAAATTAGAAATAAATTAAAATAATGATTTTCAATATTGTTAATGAAAATATAATCAAATTAAAAAATATTTAAAAAAAGTAAATGTGTTATTTATTCGGAAATAACACGGGTTCCTATCTTTTCGCCTTTAATAGCTCTAATTAGGTTTTGAGGTTCATTACCATTAGCTATTACGGTTTCTAAATTGGAACGTTTTATCATTTGAATTGCAGTCATGTCAATGAATTCATAGGTTCCTGCCTTGACTTCATTTCCACCAATGATTTCCATCATGTCAGAAGCGGTGATCTCTTCAATCAATTCAGCATCATCGAACTTTTTAGGATCTTTGGTGTAAAGCCCATCAACTGCTGTCAAGTTAACTAAAAGGTCTGCTTGGACATATTCTGCCAATATTGCAGATACTGCATCAGTACTGGGTGCAGGCTCGGTTCCTCCCATAACGACTATTTTTCCAGTTGCAGAATATTCTAAAGCTTCCTGGAAATTGTGAGGGACTTTTTGATATGCTGCATCGCCAAGTGCAAGCAACATAAGCTTTGCATTGACTCTTGTTACTTCTATTCCAATATCATCACATTTTGCTTCTCCAGCACCAAGGTCTCTTACTACTCCAATATACTCTCTTGCAGGTTTTCCTCCACCTACAACAACAAATATTTCATGCTCTTCGCTTTGTTCCTTCAAGAGCTTAGCGTATTCCTTAAATCTTTCAGCATTGTAATCCTGTAATAATATTGATCCACCAATAGCAGCTACAATTCTCATAAATTCACCTTTTAATTAAATATTTTTTGTTTTTAATTGTTTTTTGTGTTAATTAAAAAAATTAACATCTTAACTAAAACATCTTATCTAATATTAT
>JAFRCZ010000284.1 GCA_017404125.1 Methanobrevibacter sp. | reverse complement strand
CTACTTAATTCCTTTTTCTCTCTTCCGAATACTTCAGATGCAGGCAAGATACCAGAGTATGGTGAGTTAATGTCTACTCCCCACATTGAAAATCTGACATCATCGATTTTACCAATAACTACATCTCCTTTTTTAGGAAGATATTTGCTTTTTAAAGGAATTACACTAATTTTCTTATTCCTTAAAGAAACTAAACCCAAGAGTTTGGAACATATTTTTCCATCATCTTCAAAGGTTCCTCTTCCCGGATAATAATCATCCTCTGCTAATAATTCTCCAGGAACAACTAAATCTTTTTCATTCACATATATCATATATATACTTCCCATAAGAGTATATTAAATTCAACTACACACCTAAATTAAAACACCTATAATATTAATTCAATTAGTCTCTTATCCTCTAACCGAATTAAATGATTTTAGAACTATATACACTATAAATCAACTAATAGGACTAAAATCCATTATAAATTATTTTATTAATTTAGTTTCAGCTTCTCCTCCTGAGATAGAAGCCATTTTATGATTAAAATCATCTTGAAGACCACCAGGCATTTCTACAATTCCAATCCATGATCCGTCTTGTTGCCATTCCTCATTCAATATCTTTCCGAATGGACGAATCGCAGAATAAGCTTTTCCTGTAGCAGTGCTAGGCAATCTAACAGCCATTTTAATTTTTTCAAATTTAATTGGGATTAAAACCTTAATTGCTTTTAAAGCTATTTGAACCTGTTCATCAACTGATTTGAATGCATCAACTTTAACTTTAGCTTCATTCATAGCATTTTCAATTCTTTGTGCAGGATGTGGAAGACCGTTTTGAGGATTGATTCCCTCTCTAGCTATTTTAGCAATAACCTGTCTTCTTTTATCTTCTTGCATTTGTCTTCTTTGCTCTGCAGTCAATTGAACTTGACCTTTTTGAAGAATTTGGCTAGCCACTTCCAAAACATCAGTTGTTTCAAATACCTTTTCCATAGCTTCATCAGAAGCCTTATCTCCCTTTTTTGAATCCTTGAATATTTCTTCAACAGCTAAAATATCTTCAATTGCAATTTCTTTTTCATTATCGGGATTTCTAAAGTCTGCAGCTAAATCAGGATCAACTAAAATTTCAAATTTCTCTCCAAAAGATTCTAATCTTGCAATTATAGCATCATCTATATTTACCATGCTTACTCACCAAAAACCAATTAATTTGATAATTACTTATTTATACATTCTAAAAAAATAAAAAATGTAAAAAATTCAAATACATTAATAAAAATGTAAGAATGAAATAGAGTTCAAAATGAACTCCAAATTAAAAAATTTAATTTAAGAAATTGTTAAGGAATCAAAGATGCCTAACAATAATTCTTAAAGTCTTATGTTTGCTTAGGAATTTTTCTGTAAGAACAAGCTTTACGCCAAACTTTGCAGTTTCCTTTAAAGCCTTACTCTTCAGAACCTTCCTCACTACTGCTTTCTTCAGAACCATTTTCATCTACTTCTTCTTCGGATGTCTCTTCGGAAGCTTCAGTTTCATCGGTTTCTTCATCTTTTTCTTCTTCGACTACTTCTTCCTCTTCTTCAGATTCTTCTTCCTCTTCTTCAGCATTTCTCTCAAGAAGAGCTTCAACATACATAGATACTTCATCATCAGAAAGTTTTCTGTATCTTTGAGTATCTACTTCAATGACAGCTATTTCAACGCTTTGGCAGGTGGTTCTGCCTTCAGTAGCTTCATAAAGTGCATCTAAACCTAAGTTGATTGCATCTTCCAAGCTGATGTCGTCATCATATCTTTCTTCAAAGACATCCATAGCTGCCTGTACACCAGATCCAATAGCAGTAGCTTTGTATTCAATTAAAGCTCCACTTGGGTCTGTTTCGAATAATTTAACTTCTTCACCGTTTACTCCACCAATGATCAATGCAGAACCAAAAGGTCTTACACCACCATTTTGGGTGTACATTTGTTTCATGTCACAGATCTTTTTAGCTAAACCTCCAACAAGAATTGGTTCATTATAAGTTATTCTGTTAATTTGAGATTCAATACGTGCTCTTTCAATCAATGCTCTTGCATCAGCAACAAGACCAGAGGTAGCAGCACCTATATGATTGTCTATTTGGAATATTTTTTCAATTGATTTTGCTTCATCCAATCTGCTTACAGTTCTTTTATCTACAATGAGAACTACACCTTCTTTGGATTTAAGACCTAAGGAAGTAGTTCCTCTTTTTACAGCTTCTCTTGCATATTCTACTTGGAAAAGTCTTCCATCTGGGCTAAATACAGTAATTGCTCTGTCATAGCCAGCATTTTGT
>JAFRCZ010000283.1 GCA_017404125.1 Methanobrevibacter sp. | reverse complement strand
ACTAAATAATTATATATCATATAGTTTCCATATATTAAAATAGTATAAAATTATTATAAATTAAATTATTATATTATATATCAATATTATGAAAAAATTTATTATGAAAAATTAATTACATTTATCAAATTTATGTTTTTGTTGGAGGTTATTCATGTTAAAAACTAAATTATGTGGTGTCAGATTGAAAAATCCATTGATGCTTGCTGCAGGTGTTTTGGGAAGTCATGCATCTTCTCTTAATTGGATGATAAAATCTGGTGCCGGTGCAGTTGTATCCAAATCATTTTCAAAGGAACCTAATGATGGCTATAAAAATCCAACTACCGTTGCGGTAGAGGGAGGAATTATCAATGCTATTGGGCTTTCAAGCCCGGGTGTTGAAGCTTTCATTGATGAATTGGAGAAGGTCAATCGTATTAAAGGAAAATCAATCGCTTCCATTTATGGTGCAACTCCTGATGAATTTGCATATGTTGCAGGAAAAGTGGAGGATTTAGTGGATATGATTGAATTGAATGTTTCCTGTCCTCATGCAATGGAAGGGTATGGTGCATCCATTGGTCAAAATCCAGAATTGACTAAAAACGTTGTAAAAGCGGTTAAAGAAGCTGTGGATGTTCCAATACTTGCAAAATTAACTCCAAATGTGACTGACATTTCAGAAATTGCAGTTGCAGCTGAAGAGGGAGGAGCAGATGGTTTGACATTGATTAATTCATTAGGTCCCGGCATGAAAATTGATATTGTAACTGGAAATCCAATACTTGCCAATAAGTTTGGTGGAATGAGTGGGCCTGCAATAAAACCGATAGCTGTTCGCTGTGTTTATGATGCTTATGCAGCAACTGACATTCCAATTGTTGGTGTTGGTGGAATACGCAATTATGCAGATGTTGTAGAGTTCCTGTATGCTGGTGCAAGTGCTGTTCAAATTGGAACCTCCATTATGTATGAAGGTCCTGAAATATTCGGAAGAATTACAAGTGACTTGGAAGAGTTTATAGAAGAAAGCGAATTTGATTCAATTAGTGATATGGTAGGTTTTGCTCATAAGGAGCCATAGTTTAAGTTGTATTTAGGATGAATGATTAGTTTGGTATAGTTTTGGTGATATGATGAATGTTCCTAAAGTTATAGAGATTAAAAAGATTATAGAAGAAACTCCTACAATTAAAACATTTATTTTTGATTGGACTATGGTTGGTGAAAATATTCCTACTCCTGGACAGTTTGTTATGGTATGGAATTTTAAGGATGAAAAGCCTATGTCCATTTCCTATATTGATGTTGCTGAAGGTGAATTCGGAATAACCGTTAAAAAGGTGGGGGAATTCACTGAAGACTTGCACTCATTGAAAGAAGGTGACAAACTAGGTATTAGAGGACCATATGGAAATGGCTTTGACACTGATTTAAAAGGCATGAAAGTCTTGGCTATTGGTGGAGGAGTTGGTATGGCACCTATAGCTTCCTTTACTGAAGCAGCCCTAAAAAATAAGGCTCAAGTTGATGTTGTTTGTGCTGCACAAACTAAAGATGAATTATTGTTTAATGACCGTTTAAAAGAAAAAGGTGCAAAAGTCTATACATGCACTGATGATGGATCCTGCGGATTTAAAGGATTTGCAATTCATAGGGTTTTGGCATTGATTGAACATAAGGAATATGATTGGGCTGTTGTTTGCGGTCCGGAAGTTATGATGAGACCTTTGTATGGCAGTTTGGAAGCTAATATGATTGAGGGCGAATACTCTATGGAACGTTATATGAAATGTGCTATAGGTGTTTGCGGCCAATGCTGTGTAGACAATACCGGCTGGAGAATATGTGCTGAAGGACCAGTGTTCTCATCTGATCAGGTTTCTGAAATCGTTGAGTTCGGTAAATTCCACAGAACTGCATCTGGATTAAAACAATATTTCTAAATGTTTTAAAATTGTTTAATTTGAAAATTTATTAAAATTTTTTAAATGAAGAAGAAAAATATTAATTTGAAAATTTACTTAAAATCATAATTATTTAACTGATAAAAATGTTTAATTTAACTGAAAATAAGTATGGCTTGCATATAGTCATAATAATAGTCTTATCTGTACTTTCATTTTTTACCATTGCTCCAGTTCTAAATATGGTATTGTTAGGGGCAATGATAGCATATGGTGTTAGGCCTATTGCTGGAAAAATACAGACTAAATTGAAATATCCTTCAATATCCATTCTTTTAGCAATGATAGTGGTAGTAATTCCTTTGATTCTATTATTTGGATATGTATTTTGGGAACTTTCCAATTTTGCTACAATGTTCATTGCTTCAAATGCAGGTGGCTCTAATGTAAGCATGGAACAAGGTATTGCAAATATTGTAAATAACTTACCGGTTGATGTTCAATTTACTGCACAAAACTTATTGAATTCAATATCTTTATACTTGCAGGAAGGATTATCCGCTTTGCTCCAATCAGTTGTAACTTTAGTAAAAGGGTTTTCCAATGTGATATTGCAATTATTTGTATTGTTCTGTTCAATCTATTACTTTGCTAAAGATGGAGACAGCGTTTGGGAGTATTTGTTTGCATTTATTCCGGAAACTCATAAGGAATTCTTTGATAAAACCATTGATGAGATAGCTAATGTTTTAAAAAGCATCTTCTTCGGTCACTTTTTAACAGCTATCATTATTGGAATAATGGGGGGAGTAGGCTATTACTTCTTAGGCTATCAATTTGCATTATTGCTTGGAGTAATTACTGGAATACTTCAATTGATTCCTATCTTTGGGCCATGGCCTATTTATTGGGGATTAGCAGCATATGATGTTTTTGTAACTGGAAATATAGTTCAAGCGGTTCTTACACTCATTTGGGGTTTTGTACTTAGTTTAAGTGATATGTATATCCGTCCGGCATTAGCGGGTAAGTATGCAGACATTCATGCATTGATCCTTTTAGTTGGATTTATGGCAGGACCTTATGTATTTGGAATCGTAGGATTTATCTTAGGGCCTTTGATTTTAGGAATAACCTATGCAGTTATCAAATCTCTTAAGGATGAGCTTGAAAATGATAAAAAGGAATCTATTGAGGAATAGTTTAGTTCTAGGTTTAGTTGTTATTAATTTTAATTTATGAGAATCTTGAATTTTAGTATTAGGTTGATAGGATGGTAAAAAGGAATATAGTTCTTTTGGATATTGATTACATTACTCATGATGAAAAGCCAGTCATGAGATTATTTGGTAAGGTAAAGGGAGAGAAATCTAATGATTTGATTGCTTTAGATGACAGTTTCGTTCCTTATTTATATGTTTTGCCTTTAAATGACATTGATAAATGTATTCAGGATATAGAAGAGCTTGAAAAGGAAGAGGAAATAGCATTTATAAAGCTTGAAAAGTTCTAAAAAAAGACTTCCAAGTTACAACTGAATTTGTCAAACTTAGCTTTAACCATCCTCAGGATGTGCCTAAATACAGAGATAAAATTTGGGATTTAGACTCTGTAAAACAGCTTAGAGAGCATGACATCCCGTTTTATAGAAGATACTTAATTGACAATGGATTGGTTCCTATGGCTGAATTGGAATTGGAAGGGGAACTTCTTGATTCCTTTGAGACCATAGATACAGATGATGAATCACTTGAAATTCTTAAATTGAATATGCCTCCGAAAACTGCAAATACAGACTTCCAGCAATTTAGAATGATGAGCTTTGACTTGGAAGTGAGAAACCCTCATGGGATGCCAAATCCTAATGAGGATGAAATAATCATGATAGGTATTGACAGCAATGTAGGGGTAAGAAAAGTAATCTCCACAAAGGGTGATGAGTTTGAAAACGACCCTGAAATGTACTTTATAGAAAAGGTTGATTCTGAAAAGGAAATGATTGAATCATTCATTAAAACTGTTAAGGAAAACAATATTGATATTATTATTGGATATAACTCTGATGTATTTGACTTCCCATATCTTAAGGATCGGGCTAAAATATGGGGTCTTGATTTAGACCTTGGGGTTGATGGATCCAACATTAAATTTATCAGAAGAGGGTTCAACAATGCCGCTACATTCAAAGGTCTTCTTCATGTTGATTTGTATTTGGTTATGAGAAGATACATGTCTCTTGATAGATACACTTTAGAGAGAGTTTACTTTGAATTCTTTGGAGAGGAAAAGATAGATGTTCCTGGAGATAGAATCTACGAATTCTGGGATAATGGCGGCAAGGATCTTAAAAACCTATTCAAGTATTCGTTGGATGATGTTGTATCCACTTTAAAGATAGCTCAGGAAACATTGCCATTGAATTTGGAGTTGACCCGTATAGTGGGGCAGCCGTTTGTTGATGTAACTCGTATGGCAACTGGTCAGCAAGCTGAATGGTATCTTGTTAGAAAAGCTTATGAAGTGGATGAGGTTGTTCCAAACAAGCCTAATATGACTATGAAAAACATTAAGGAAAGAGGCAGCAATTCTGGTGGATATGTGAAAGAGCCTGAAATCGGTTTGCATGAGAATTTGGTTCAGTTCGACTTCAAGAGCCTGTATCCTACTTTAATCATTTCAAAGAATATTTCTCCGGATGTTTTGGTTAAAGACAATACTTCTTATAATGCAAAATTTGAAGACTTTGAAGATTATGAAACTGGTTATGATGAAATTGATAATATTAAAGAGGATGAGTTGTCATCTGCAATAGATAATGATGAAGAGTATTATATCTCGCCGGAACATTTCTTCAAGTTTAAAAAAGAGCCTCAAGGCTTCATTCCTTCCGCTTTGGAAGGCATTCTTAATGAAAGATTTGCTGTTAAAAAGAGGATGAAGGAAACTGATGATCCTGTTTTGAAAAAGAGTTTGGATGTTCAGCAACAGGCTTTAAAACGTCTGGCTAATACAATGTATGGAGTTTATGGATTCTTAAGATTCCGTTGGTATTCATTTGAATGTGCCCAATCAATTACTGCATGGGGACGTCAGCATATTAAAAAGGCTATGAAGGAAGCTGAAGACTACGGGTTTAAGGCTATTTATGCAGATACTGATGGGTTTTATGCGAAATATGTGCCAGAGATGAAAAAAGAGTAGAAATTATATTTTGTTTATTGAATTTTGATTATTCTCAAATTATTTAAAAAGGATGTGTGTTTATGGAAGAAAAAATTGCTTTAGCAGCATGTAGTGGTATGAGTCCAAATGGATTGGTGGCAAGAGTTGCGGTTCATGACTTAGCTATTGATGATGTGGAGATATTATCCATTTGTATGGGTTCAACCTCTGCAAATGTTACTGGATTTAAAAGGATGCTTGATAAATATCCTATTTTAGCAATTAATGGTTGTGAAGGTAATTGTGTAGGCAAGATATTGGAACAGAAAGGAATTGAAGTTGTAGACGAACTTAATGTTGGAGATATCTTGGCTGAAACTGAACACAAGGCAAATGATGCTGCAAGATTGGATGATGAAGGGGAAATTTGTGTTTCAATCGTTAAGGAAATTATTGAAAAGAAGATTGAAGAGTTAGATTTAGAATAAATGAATTTTTTAATTCTATTATGGTGATTATAAATGGTAAAGCCAGTTAAAATTCATGATAATACTTTATGGGATAAATTTGTTAGTGATAGTGAACAGTATTTTGCTGTTTTAAGTCCCGGCACCAAAATTGCATTCTTTGTAGGTGAGAGTGATAAAAACTTTTTGCTTATTGAAAGGACAGAAGGGGCTATTGATTCCAAGTTCAATGTAAACAGTTCACTAAATATGATGGAAACAGATTTATTCTTTACAGTAGCTGAAGATGATGCATCTGAATTATTGGATGATGCAAGCAAGCTTCCAACTTTTATTAAGGAAGGCAAGTTGGGAATATTCTGTTTAGTTGATGATGTGGTCATGGCAGAGAAAGGTCTTGATACATTATTGAATGATTTAGGATTTGCACCATCTTGTGCAATTTAATTTTTTATTTTTTTTAAAATTTTTTTCACACTACTTTTTTTTTAAATTGATTTTTCAAAATTTGCATTTTTCATTTTTTAACAAAAAAAGTTTTCCAATTTTTCATTTTTTAACTATTTTGCTATTTTTCATCTTCATGATGTAGATATCAATTTATCAAATTTTATAATATAATTTATGCTTTGAGTATTTTTAATATTCGATTAATTATTTTAATACTTTTTAACTTAAACTATAATTTAATGAATATTAATTTTTAAAATTTTAATGTTAATTGAATAGCCATAATTTTGGCATTTTTCATTAAAATTTTTCAAAAGAAAATTAGCTGAAATTTAAAAATTTTT
>JAFRCZ010000282.1 GCA_017404125.1 Methanobrevibacter sp. | reverse complement strand
TATTTTATTTTCAATTATTTAACCAAATCAAGTTTTTTTCTAGGTATTGCTTGAATAATTTTCTTAATTTACTTAATTAGAGAATATTACTTAATTTTATTAAAATTTTATACTTTTTAAGTGCTTTTTACCATAATATTTATATTAGTTTAATTACAAATCTACTTAATGCTATGTATTATATAATATTATATAAATAATATAGTGATTTAAAATTAAAAGAAACGAATTATTTAAAAACAAAAATATCAAAAGATGGTTAAAATGAGTGATGTAAATAAAGATATCGGCATGAGGATTAGAGAATTAAGGGAATTGTCCGATATTACAACAGAAGAAATTGCTAAAGAACTTGATGTAGACGAAGAAACTTATATTTCATATGAAAATGGTATTATTGATATTCCAGCTAGTTTCTTATACCAAATTGCACAGATTTTCAAAGTGGATTTAGCATTGATTCTTACTGGTGAAGAAACTCGTATGACTTATTTTGATGTAACAAGAGCAGATAAGGGATTTGCTGTTGATAGAAGGAAAGAATATAAGTATGAAAACTTATGCAAGAAGTTTGTTCATAAAAAAGCTGAAATGTTTATTGTAACCGTTGATCCTAAAGAAGATGCTATTCCTTCCTTAAACTCACATGCAGGACAAGAATTCAATTATATTCTTGAAGGTACTGTTAAAATATTCATTAAGGACAATGAAATTATTTTAAACGAAGGAGATTCTATATTCTTTGATGCAACTTGTGAACATGCAATGATTGCTTTAAATGATGAAAAGGCTAAATTCTTAGCTGTGATTATGTAATAAAAAAAGTAATTTAAAAAATTTGAAATAATTTTATGCTAAATTTTAGCTGATAAATAATTAAAAAACTTTAAAAATTTAAGAAGGATAAATGGCTATATTCAAGGGGAGTATTAGCTTAGATTAAATAGAGTGATATAATGACATCTTTACTAGGAAACTTTGTAAATAGGGTTGATTTTAAATCGTATAAGGATTTTTACGATAATTTTGAATTTAATGTGCCAAAAGACTTTAACTTTGGTTTTGATGTAGTGGATGAGTATGCAAGGATAGATCCGGAAAAACTTGCATTGATTTGGTGTGATGATAACGAGAAAAAGGTATTTACCTTTTTAGATATGAAAAAATTATCCAATCAGGCTGCAAACTTCTTTAAATCCCAAGGAATTAATAAGGGAGATGCAGTATTGCTTACCTTAAAGAACAGATATGAATTCTGGATCTGTATGGTTGCACTTCATAAGATCGGTGCAATAGCTATTCCAACCACTCACATGGTAAAGCTTCATGACATAACATACAGAGTAGAGAATGCAAGCATTAAAATGGTAGTCTCTGTAGAAGAGGACCAATTGATTCCAGATTTTGAAGCTTGTGAAAAAGAGCTTGGAATCGAGCTTAAAAAAGCGGTTGTAGGAGATTTTGATAAAGAAGGTTGGTTTAATTTTGATAAGGAAATCGCTAAAATGAGTGATGAATTTGAAAGGCCAACTGGAGATGATGCTACTCATGAAGATGAAACATTCCTTATTTATTTCTCAAGCGGAACTACAGGCAACCCTAAAATGGTTGCACATGCTCACACTTATGCAATTGGACACTTAATCACTGCCAAATACTGGCATAATGTTGTAGAAGACGGTGTTCACCATACCTCTGCTGATACCGGATGGGGTAAAGCTGTATGGGGTAATCTATATGGACAATGGATTGCAGGTGCAGCAATATTCATCTATGACTATGTAAGATTCAATGGATTGGACTTAATGGAAAAGATCATTGAAAACAAGGTAAACACTTTCTGTGCACCTCCAACAATCTACAGATTCTTAATCAAAGAGGATTTGTCCCAATTTGACTTTTCAGATATTCAATATGCAACTACTGCAGGAGAGCCATTGCCTCCTGAAGTATTCAAAAGATTTAAGGAATACACTGGCCTTGAAATCAAGGAAGGATTCGGTCAGACAGAAACCACTCTTTCATTGGCAACATTCATTTGGATGGAGTCTAAAACAGGTTGTGTAGGAAAACCTTCACCTGCATTTAGAATTAACCTTTTGGATACAGAAGGGAATCCTGTTGATATAGGTTCTGAAGGAGAAATTTCATTTGACATTTCTCAGGGCAGGCCTGTAGGTTTATTTAAGGAATATTACAGAAACCAAGAAAAGACCGATGAAGTATGGTATGATGGCTATTATCACTGTGGAGACACTGCTTATGTAGATGAAGACGGTTATTACACATTTGTCGGTAGAAATGATGATATCATCAAATCCTCAGGTTACCGTATTGGACCGTATGAAGTGGAAAATGCAGTTATTTCTCACCCTTCAGTTTTGGAATGTGCAATTACTGGGGTGCCTGATGAATTAAGAGGCCAAATCGTTAAGGCAACAATCGTTCTTGCAAAAGGATTCGAAGCTAGTGAAGAGCTTAAAAAAGAGATTCAAAATCATGTAAAGCATGAAACCGCTCCTTACAAATATCCAAGAATGATTGAATTTGTTGAGGAATTGCCTAAGACCATCAGTGGTAAAATCCAAAGAAAAATAATCAGAACTGAGGATGAGCAAAAAACCAATAATTAAGAAATCAATAATTAAAAAACCAATTAATAAAAAATCAAAAAATAATTTTTATCAATTAATTAAATTTAATTTTTATGGATAGTGAATTAAAAATGAATATAAATCAAGTTAAACCATATCCTATCATTAGCAAAAACAATTGTAAGGCATGTTTAAGATGTATTAGCGCTTGCAAAGAGCAATGCCTTAAGTTAAGTGAAGAGATTAATGATAGCGGATATCAATATGCAGAATATACTGGAGAAGGCTGTATTGGTTGTGGAGATTGTTATTACACCTGTACAGAACCATTAGCTATTGAAGTTCATATTCCTAAAAGGTCTAGAAAACCTAAGGAGGATGCTTAAATGAGTAATCAAATCG
>JAFRCZ010000024.1 GCA_017404125.1 Methanobrevibacter sp. | reverse complement strand
CTATTTTTTCATCAGATTTATATATTTTTATTAATAAAAATAATAATATATTAATTAAAATATTAATTCTTAAATAGAATTAAAAGAATTATACGAATTATAAAATTCTAATTTATTTGAGGTGTAATGATGAAAGCAGTTATTCCAGCAGCAGGTTTAGGAACAAGATTCTTGCCGGCTACAAAGGCTCAACCTAAGGAAATGTTGCCAGTTTATGACAAGCCTACCATTCAATATGTGATAGAGGAATCAGTCAATTCTGGCGTTGATGACATTTTGATTGTTACAGGTAAAGGTAAAAGATCAATTGAAGACCATTTTGACAGGTCTTTTGAATTGGAGCATCATTTAAAGACAAAAGGAAAAGAAGACTTTTTAAAGGAAATCAGCTATATCTCTGAATTGGCAGATATTCATTTCATAAGACAGAAAAAGCAAAAAGGTCTTGGGGATGCTATTTACTGTGCAAAGAAACATGTTGGAGATGACCCATTTGTAGTCATGTTAGGGGATACAATCACTAAAGACACTGTTCCCTGCACAAAACAATTGATTGATATTTATAAGAAATACGGCAAATCAGTCATTGCTTTAGAGGAAGTTCCTGATGAAAAAGTTGAAAGATATGGTATTATCGGTGGTGAAGAGATTGAACCGAACATTTATCAGATTGATAAATTAGTTGAAAAGCCACCTTTAAGAGTTGCACCAAGTAATTTGGCTATTATGGGAAGATATGTTCTCACCCCAGACATCTTTGATTGCATTGAAAATGTAGAGCCAGGTTATGGTGGAGAAATTCAATTGACCGATGCATTATCCAAATTGGATGAAATTTACGGACAAGTCTTTAAAGGACAATCCTTTGATATCGGTAATCGTATTGACTGGTTAAAGACTTCCTTAAAATTTGCATTGGAAGATGAAAGCGCAAAAGATGAAATCTTGAATTTCATTAAAAACGAGATAATTTAATAGTTTTAAATTTTTAATCATTTTCATATTTTATTCATTGTTTTAATTTTTTATGAATATATTTTTTAAGTGATTCAATTTTTAAGTGATTCAATGGTTAATGAGAAAAATCCTCAAGAGGAAATAGAAGAGCTAAAGATACAGCTTTCCAAGTATAGGAAAGAAAATCGCATTCTCAAGGAAAGATGCGAATCCTATGAAGATAGGATAGAGCATTTTGCAATTGAAAGGGAAAACCTTTCAAGAGACATTATGCGATTTGAATCCATGGAAATGGAATTAAGGCAGTATGATATTGAGGAATTGGCTCTTGAAACCAAGAAATTGAACCATAGGGTTGATATACTTAGAAGATATCTTGATACTGAAAGGAAAGACAATGAAAAATTGAATGAATTTATTGACAAACTAACTAAGGAACTGAATGATGCCAATTATGAAATTGCTGGTCTAAAAAGAGAATTGAAGAAATCAAGAATTCGTCAGAATCAAAGAACATTCTTTTTGGAAAACCGTTTGGACATAGCGTATACTAAATTGGCAGAGCTTAAATACACTTTAGATGAATTTGAAGAATTAGGATTTATTGATAGGGTAAGAGGTAAAAAGCCTGAAAGTTTAGATGATATTGATATTTAAATGATTTATTTTAATTTCAATGAGAATTTTATTAATTTTTATAATTTAATTTTAATTTGGATTAAAGGTGTTTTTTATGGAAACTCAAAGGATTATGGTTACTGGTGGAAGTGGATTTATAGGAACTAATCTTGTAAAGGAACTTAGAAGCCGAGGTCATGAAGTTTTGTCTGTTGACTTATTGCATCATGAGGATGAAGCGGATTTATATTCTGATTCCTACAGTGATTATGTAAGGGGAGACATTCGCAATTACCGTCAAATGGAAAGGATTTTTGATGATAATGATAAATTTGATTATGTTTATAACTTAGCAGCAGAGTATGGAAGATGGAATGGTGAAGGTTATTATGAAAACCTTTGGGAAACCAATGTAATTGGTTTAAAAAATATGATTCGTCTTCAGGAAAAATTAGGATTTAGAATGATTTCCTTTTCATCTGCTGAAGTTTACGGAGATTATGAAGGGATCATGACTGAGGATGTAATGGAAAACAGACCAATTAAAGAAACTTATCAAATGAATGATTATGCTATTTCCAAATGGGCGGGAGAATTGATGTGCATGAACTCTGCTACAATGTTTGGAACTGAAACCGTAAGAGTTCGTCCGGTAAACTGTTATGGCCCTCATGAAGCTTACTCTCCATACAAAGGTTTCATCCCTATTTTCATTTATAAAGCACTTCATGGATTACCTTATTCTGTCCATAAAGGCCATAAACGAATTATTGATTATGTTGAAGATACTGCAAATACCTTTGCAAATATTGTAGATAACTTTATTCCTGGGGAAGTTTACAATGTTGGAAGTAAACAGGAATGGGAAATGACTATTGAAGAATATTCTGATTTGGTTTTAGAAGCTGTAGGTATTGATGATTCTTTAGTAACATACACTCCTGCTGAAGCTTTCACTACAAAAGTTAAAACCATTGACTTTTCCAAAGCAATTCGCGATTTAAATCATGATCCAAAAATTGATCCTAAAGAAGGTATTAAACGTACTGTTGAATGGATGAAGTGGTATTATAGGATTGAAGATTAAATCTTTAATTCTATTTTTTTTAATAGAATCTTTTTTGCATAAAGCAATACTGTTTTTTAAGTGATAAAATGGAAAATATAGTGGCTATTATTCCAGCATATAATGAGGAACATGCTTTACCTGATGTGATACAAAAAACTCTACCTCATGTTGATAAAGTTATAATTGTTAATGATGGTAGTGATGATAAAACTGCAGAAGTAGCTATTGAAATGGGTGCTGAAGTAATAAGTCATAGCACTAATTTAGGTAAAGGAGAAGCTTTAAAATCAGGTTTTAAAGCTATCAATGATAATTCCATAATAATTACAATTGATGGAGATGGCCAACATAATCCTGATGAGATTCCTAATTTGATAAAGCCTATTATTGAAGATGGGGCAGATTTGGTAAATGGTAGCAGGTATTTAAATGGTAGTGATAAGAATACTCCTGCTTATAGAAGATTAGGACAAAAAGTTTTAGACATTGCCACTAATATTTCTGCTGGAATTAAGGTAACAGATTCTCAAAGTGGTTTTAGAGCATTTTCTAGCAGATCTAAGAGTGTTTTTAGATTTAAGGACACTGGTTTTGGTATTGAAAGTGAAATGCTTGTAGATGCAGCAGAAGCAGGTTTAAAAATAGTTGAAGTCCCTATAACTGTTCGTTATGATGTTGATAGTTCTACTAAAGATCCCATAACCCATGGTGTTGGTGTTTTACTTAAAATTACAATAGATAAAATATCTAGGACTTTTAAAAAGTAGTTTTTTTTTTTTTTAATTTGAGATAGTTGTTATTTTTTAAAAGAAGTTTTTTTTTTAAATTTGGTGCGCAAAATTTTCAAAAATAGTTAAAATAGTAATTATTTAAAAAAATAATTACTTTTAAAAATTGTTTTATCTAAAACCGTTTAGGTTTTAATTTTTTAGTTTTTTCTTTGCTTGCATTTTTAGCCTCTTCTGTGTATTTGTCACAGATGTAGTTTACTTCTCCAATTTCACGGACTCTTCCATTTTCTATCCAAATGGCTTTATCACATATGGATCTAATTTCTGAAATTGAATGAGAGACTAATAAAACTGTAGTATTTGATGCCATCAATGATTGGAGTTTCTCTTTACTTTTTTTTCTAAAATTAATATCTCCCACTCCTAAAACTTCATCAAGAATTAAAATATCTGGTTCAACAATTGTAGCAATTGAAAAACCGAGTTTTGATAACATACCTGATGAATAGTTTTTAACAGCAACGTTAATAAACTCTCCAAGTTCACTAAACTCTAAGATTTCATCATATTTTTCTCTTAAGAATTCTTCATCATATCCTAGGATTGCACCATTTAAGAAAATATTTTCTCTACCTGAATAGTTCTTATCAAATCCTGCACCTAATGAAAGTAATGGGGCAATATTACCATTGATGATTACTTGACCTTCATCAGGGGAATAGACTCCAGAAATAATCTTAAGCAATGTACTTTTACCAGCACCATTATAACCGATTATTCCGACTTTCTCACCTTTAAATATTACAAAGGACACATTATCTGTAGCTTTAAAATCAGTTTTCTTCGCTTTGGTACGATTTAATGTTCTTATAACATATTCTTTTAAATTATCTATTTTATCATTAGTTATTTTAAAACTTAAGGAAACATTTCGCAATTCAATAGCAACATTATAAGGATAATCTAGTTCATAGAGTGTTTGTTTTTCATAATATTATTCAATTTGATTTAATTTCTTTTCTTCTTTTATTTCTTCTTTTGTTTTCTTAGGTTTCTTTTCTTCTTGTGTTTCTTCTTTTGTTTTCTTAGGTTTCTTTTCTTCTTTTGTTTTCTTTGCTTTCTCTTCTTTGCTCTGTTTTTTGCTTTCTTGTGTTTCTTCAATCTTTGCACTAGGTTTCTTTATTTCGCTCTTTTGACCTTTTCCTTCTTCTTTTATCTCTTTTTTAGGTCTTGGTTTCTTTAATGTTGTAATAATTTTTGATGGTTTATACTCTGAATTACCTTCAAAAACAGTTTCAACTTTTAAATCTTCTGAAGCATTTAATGTTATATTACATTTACCCTCTGTATTGGTTTTTCGCCCATAACTGTAAATAACAACGTCATCTGTGTCATAAAGATCAAAATAGACATCTTGGTTTATCAGAGGTTTTCCATATTCTGATAAAAGATAAGCTTGAAGTGAAACTGTTTTATGAGCATTTGAAATAATTCTGGTTTGTATCTTGTTATTTTCGGAAGCTACTGTAATCTCTTTTGGAGATTTTCCTTTTTCATTCAAAACTTTAGAAGGACCATATTTTCTATTTCCATGATAAATAATTTCACATTTTAAATTATCGGAATCATTTATTGTAATATTGTATTTTCCTTCAGCATCAGTTTTTCTAGCAAATGAATGCATTAAGCCATTATCACTTTTAAGAAAGTTAAAAACTATTTCTTGATTAGCTAATGGTTCATCATATTCTGTTAAAAGGTAGGCTTCAAGAGAAATAGTATTATGAATAGATGGAATAAACTCAGTTTTAATTTTATCATAAGTATTTAAATCCATAGTATTTCTCCTTATCTTTTGAATTTCCACTAATAATTCAATTTTGGTTTCATTTTTATAAAATTGTTAATTTTTTTAAGATAATTTTCTTAATTATATTTCTGATGTAATTTTGTTTTGATATCTTCTAAATATAATTATTCCAATAATAAATAATACTATTGAGAAGATAAAGGTAGTTAACATTAATTTTAAGGAAGGGAATCTTCCATACATTACTAATTCTCTGAATTCTGCAATAATTCCATAAACTGGATTTAATTCCATATATCCTCTAATTGGTTGTGGAACTATGCTCATTGGATAAAATATTGCACATGCATATACTAATAAGCTTGTAAAAATTTTATATAAATATTCAATATCTGTAAATTTTGTACATAGGATTGCTAATATTAATCCTACACCAGTTATTAAAATTACAAGTGTTGCAATAGGAATAATTGAAAGGAGTGACATTAGATAGAATGGGGCTTTTGTCACAATCATAATTGCAATCATCACTATTAATGACATTAAAAAGTTAAGGAATTCAGAACAGATTCCACCTATTGCAAATATGTATCTTGGAACATATATTTTTTGCAAAATTGCCCTATTTCTTTTTATTGAGGTCATAGCTATTTTTGTTCCACTATTGAAAAAATCAATTACACAACGACCTGCCATAAAGTAAACAGGGAAATTTTCAATACTTTTTGTAAAGAATGTGGAAAATATAGCTGTTAATAAAACCATTGTAATTAAGGGATTAAAAAAACTCCAAAGAATTCCAAGTACAGAATCTTTATATTTGGATGTGAAATTCTTTTTAATAATCTGTTTAAGTAAAAAGTTTTCACTGCTTCCTTTTTTTAATATTTCCAGTGTCATATTTTTGCCTTTGTATAAAATTACTTAATTTGTTATTTTAAATGAATATAACATTTAAATGAATATAACATTTAAACTTTTTCATAATATAAATTTAAAATTTATAATTATGAGTATTTATATTTTATTTATATATTTTAATTTTTTATATATATTTATTAGTGATGTTATATAATAAGGTTTTTATTATTTATAATGAAGTTTTTATTATTTATTTTTAATAATTGGAAATTAAATCAATTAAATTGTTTTTTACTTATTTATACATCAATTGGCTTGTATATGCTAATCATAGCCACTATGTTTTTTATGATATCTGATTAAATAATAATTCTTGAGAATAAATATATATTTTTTAAAGTTCTAATAATTATATGAAATTTATTATATGGAATTTTTAAAAGGGGCTGAAGAATGGAAAGAGATAAAATAAATAATTTAATAAAGAGTGGCATTTTTGGCCTTGTGGTAGCGGATGCATTAGGAGTTCCTTATGAATTTAAGTCTAGAGAGTATTGTGAAGCAAATCCTATGACTGATATGATTGGTTATGGTTCATATAATCAAGAACCTGGAACCTGGTCTGATGATAGTTCTATGGCTCTGGCAACTTTAGATGGTTTAACAAATTCCTTTGAATTTGATTTTGATGAGGGGGTTTACATTAGCAATTTTTCTCAAATAATCAATTATGAGGATATTATGGAAAAATTTGCCAGTTGGTTATTTGAGGGGGAATATACTCCATATGGTGAAGTTTTTGATCATGGGGCAACTACATTTAAAGGAATTGCCAATTATAAATTTGAAAATTGTGAACCTATTTTATCTGGTGCTAAAGGTGAAAGAGATAATGGAAATGGTTCATTAATGAGAATATTGCCTATTGCTTACTTTATTTTCTTTTTATCTTTAAAATATTCATTTTCCAAATATGATATGATGGAAGCTATTCATAATCTTTCTTCTTTAACTCATAGACATAAAAGAAGTCAAATGGCATGCGGAATTTATGTGATTATAGGTATTGAATTATTAAGGAATTGTTTTGAGGAAAATGATGAAAAATTATCTTTGGAAGAGGTAGTGAATAATGGAATAAGTTTAGCTAAGGAATATTATTTTGATAATGAATATTTCAAACATCAATTTTCTCATTTTGATAGAGTATTTTCTTTAAAGATTCAAGACTTGCCTCGTGATGAGATTCAAAGCGGTGGATATGTCATTTCCACTCTTGAAGCATCAATATGGTGCCTATTAAACAATGATTCTTATAAAGAAACTGCTTTAGCAGCAGTTAATTTAGGTAAGGATACTGATACAACTGCTTGTGTTGTAGGTGGTTTAGCTGGTATCTATTATGGATATGAAAATATTCCTACACATTGGTTAGAACAAATCGCTAAATATGATTATATTAATGAATTAATTGAAAATTTTTCAAATTCTCTTTTTGAAATTATAGATGAAAATAACTAGAAACTTCAGAGAATTCCTATAATAAATTTCCTATAATAACATTCTTATAATAAATTTCCTATAATAAAATCCCTATAATAAATTTCCTATAATAAAAATTAATTTATATTAAAAATGACAAACAAAATTATAATAATAAAATTAAAATACTTTTTTTAAAAATTTAGGAGAGATAAAAATGAAATTTGAAGATTTAATTGCAAAATGTCCTAAATGCGGCTCTACTGACAAGACCGCTCATAGAAGATTCATTGACAATCATCATGCACATGCTGAATTAAAGGAATTTAAATGTGACAATTGCGGATACATTTTTGAAACTGGCAAAGAAATGGAAAAATCAGAAGAAGAAAAAATGAAAAAAGACCTTATCGGTGAATTAAATAAAAAATTATAACTGTCAATAGCTATTTTCAATTGTAAAATTTTATTTATAAATTTAATTGTTTAATTTTAAAAATTTATTTTTGAGGGATCGAATGACTTTTCATGTAATGATTATACCTACTTTAGGATGCCCATCAAACTGTGCTTACTGTTGGGGTTCTGAAGACAATGCAGAATTGATGGATATTGATGTAATCAATCAAATCGTAAAATGGTTAGCTGATTTCAGGGATGAACCTGTACATTTCACATTCCATGGAGGGGAACCATTGCTTGCAGGATATGAATTCTATGAAAAGGCACTTCCACTCCTTAATGATGCAGGCACCCATGAAACTGAAGGTTTTTCATTGCAAAGCAATTTATGGCTATTGGATGAGGATATGGCTGATCTGTTCTCAAAGTATAATATTGCTATAAGTACAAGTATTGATGGCCCTAAGGAAATAAATGATTATCAAAGAGGGGATGGCTACTTTGATAAAACCATGAAATCCGTCAAATTAGCTACTGATAAAGGCATACAGATTAATTTTGTATGTACTTTCACTTCCTATTCAAAAGATTTTTCTGATGAAATTTATGATTTCTTCAAGGAAAATGGCTTGAACTTAAAAATCCATGCAGCTTTGCCTTCATTGCGTGGAGATAATGCAGATCCATGGGCACTTCCGCAGGAAGAGCATGGAAGATTGCTGATTGATTGGCTAGATAAGTATCTATATGATTTGGATAAATTTGTTATAATGGATTTGGACCATATTGCAAAAAGCAGCCTTAGAAGAGTAGGCACACTTTGTACATTTAATGACTGTATGGGAACCACCCTTGCTGTCGGTCATGACGGTTCCATCTATCCTTGCTATCGTTTTGTTGGAATGGATGAATACATTATGGGCAATGTTTACGATAATCCTTCCATGGAGGATTTGGAGAAGTCTGAGGCATGGGATAAGTTAATGGAATTCAAGAGTTTTGTTGATGAAGACTGTGCAGACTGCAAATTCATTAAATTCTGCAGAGGGGGATGTCCTTATAATGGAATTGTAGCTACCCAATCTCCAAGAGCTGTCGACCCACAATGTGAAGCATATAAAATGATATTTGGTGAGGTATCAAAGAGAGCAAATGAAGACTTTAAGAAAAATGCTTTGGCGGCATTTGGTGGGGCTCCAAGAGTAAGAAAAGAAGGAGAACCTTTCTCTATTATGGATTTAATGACTAAAATGTAGATATTAAATAGATATTATTTAATTATTTTTTTTCTATTTTTAGTTATTTTTTAGCTATTTTTACTATTTTTTATTTTATTACTATTTTACTATCTTATTTTTTTACTTTTAGCCAATTTAACTTCTTTTTAATTTTTAAAAACTCTTTTTATAGTTAACTATTAATAATATGTAAATTAAATAAATAGTTATATTATATTTTATTTACGATTCTGTCGAATTGTAGAATTAATATAATTTTTCATTAATTTATTGAATTAATTATTAGATTTTCAAATAATCAAAATTTATATTTATAGAGGCATGTTATGTTTTTTAAAATTAGGAGAGACACTTTAATAATTTTATTATTGGCTTTTATCTTAATTGTTTGTGGCAGATTGATTATCTATGTAGCATATGCATCCTCTGCTGAAGTCGCTGAAGGTGTGCCTATTGCAGGTATCATCGTAAAAGGAAATGATATAGTTCCTATTGACAGTATCCGTTATAATGTTGAAAATTCTGGTTTAAGAGAAGGTAGTTATATTGATGGAGATATTCTTAAAACATCCATACGGGAACTGCCTGTGACTGAGGCCGAGGCAAATGCTGAGAAATTCGTTCGAAGATCAACAATTCCAGGTACTAAAATTGCACCTATTGCTGGAGCAGATGTTTCAGTAAATAGGGAAACTGGTATTGTTACAGTTACAGTTATTGAAGATTTCTCAACTATCAATATTACTGGAAACAGTACTACTTCCACTGATAATTCCAATCTACAAAAATCAACAAGTGTTTATAATTACAGTATTGCTGGATAGGAGGTTAAAATTTGAATAAAAAGTATAATCGGATCATTGGTTTAATATTTTTAGTTTTAATGCTCTTTTCAGTAATGGCTGCTGCTTCAGCTACCTGTAACGTAATTGTTATTACTGACCCTAGCGGTGAAGATCCAAATGGTGCTGCAGCAGGAAGTATGTCCTTTGCAAACAACATGTTCCAATCTTCATTCATCATGTCTAAAAATGATGGATACGCTATGCTTTCTGGGGGGGAAGGTAACGGTACAGAAAGGAACTATGCGATTATTGATGCACTTGGAGCAATGCAACATGGTTCAAGTCCAGCAGCTGCTGCTGCTTTAGCAAGTGGTTTCGACGGTATCCGTCTGGTTATCGGAGGGCCTTCAATGGGTGCAGCTATTGGTGGAGACTATAATGCATATCTTGTTGTAGTGGATAATTCAGGTACCATTAGAGTCACTCACCATGAAGGTGGTGTAGTGCAATTGCCGCAAGGTTCAAAAGGAGCTATCATTCACTTGAGAAACAGTGCAGGTAACCCTAAAATGGGTACTGCAGACCGTGTAAGAAGAGAAACTGCAGTAAACATAGGTAAAATGATTAGGGATGGATATCCTGCTACGTATATCGTTGGTAAAGTTATGGAAGAAGTAGCTAGAGATTCCGGTGAGAAATATGGTGGAGGTGCAGTAAACCTTGTTTCATTAATCAGTACTGGAGACATGTTCGTACCAAAACAGGTCAATACCACTGGTTATCCAATGGATGAAAACTACTCCAAAGTATGTTTAAACTGTGGTTGGGCTACTGGATACCCTGATGCGGAAAACTATAATGTCTGTCCGATTTGTAATCATGAATTGGAAGTCCGTACAGCTACAGACGTTTTGATTAATGAGATTACAATATCCAAAGATGCTGTTTCAGTTTCCGTTTATGGAAGTGAAAAGGCCGGTCTGGCCGACATTACCCGTGAAGTGGTAAAGGCATCGGTTAAAAAGTATGGTTATAATGCATCGACTATTGCCGGTTCCATCAATAGAGGTATCAACAATGGCCTTATTGTTGGTGTGGACTATGTAGAGCCTTGCGACTGAAATGTAAAACCTGATGTTCGTGCTGTAGGTGTATACTATAACCCATTGCCTAATGGAAGAACATCTCCTGCATGGAACTTGCCTATCAACTCTATGGTGCTAACCATTTTAGGTTCCATTCAAACAGCAATCGGTTTTGTTTTAATAGTCCTTGTAATATTTAGAACAAGATTATTGAAATCATTTAGAGATCGTGTTTCATAAGATTGGTTTTTAACCAATTCTTCTTTTCTTTTTTTAACTATTTTTTTATTATTCGAGCTATTTTTTTAATTTTTAAAATTATTTTATTTATTCATTTATTACAATCGATTTTTATTTATTTTTCTATTTATTTAATTTAAATTAATTATTATTCAATTTTTTTCAATATTTGTTTGTTTTTATTCAAAATTTTAAAGATTCTTGTCTATTTTTGAATTTAATTGATTTTTAATAGTAATATATTTAAATAAAAAGGTATAAATTATATCTTATTAAATTGATTTTTTTATTTTATTATATATTTTTAGGGATAATATGGCTTTGATATTAATTAGAGGAGAAAACAATTCAAAAATATTAAATGCAATAGCAGATGTAGAAAGACACGCAAACTTAAATTTAGTAACAAAACCTAAAGTGATTGACGCAAAATATGCAGATAAAATCGTTGAAAACATATTGAAAGCACCTTTGAGAACCAAATCAAATGTAGCTACTGCATTTCGCATAAAGGAAGATACTGCTACTGCAATTGTTCAGATTAAAAAGATTCATCCTCCAGCTCATATTGTTGTCATCAGCAATGATTATGATGATTATAAGGAATTAAATAAAACTTTAAATGATGCAAGAATATTCAAAGGATATTATTCTGGCAAAAAACAAACCACTCAAATGAAGGATTATAAATCAGGCAAAAAAGGAAAAGACTCTGTAGATTATAATTGATTTTAATTCTTTTTCTTAATTTTTGCGGTTTATTATTCATTTTTTCTATTTCTATCTTTTTTATTTTTAATAATTATTTAGCTATTTTTCAAATATTTTATTTTTAATAATTATTTAGCTATTTTTCAAATATTTTATTTTTAATAATTATTTAGCTAT
>JAFRCZ010000281.1 GCA_017404125.1 Methanobrevibacter sp. | reverse complement strand
TGCTAAGGTAGTCTCCACAATAAGGCTTGAGTTCCCAGATTTGGAAATAATCTGTGGAACATGGACCGACAATCTGGCAAATATAGGAATACTCATTTTAAGTGGAGCCAATGGAATCACCAAATTCCCACTCTTTAAAATGTTTGGAACCAAGTATGGTAAAAGAGTTGAAGAGGAAGTCAAATGGACCGGCAGAACCCTTAAGGGAACCTTTACAGACACAAGCAAATTAGGTCCTGAAAAGAGTGAAATCAGCCCAGAATTAGACCAATACATTAAAAGATACATTAAGGATTCCTTAAAAAACAAATACAAATAATGGAAAATACTATTCTAATAATAATTTCTATTTTTAAAATCCAATTCCATAGTATTTATTAAATGCAGTATTATAATATATGCTATTTTAAAATATTATTTTAAAGAAAATCTTTATAAATATAATAGTACATAAATTAACATAATATGAATTTTAGTAAATATATTATAATTTTATAAATTATAAACACTAATTCTTATTCAAAAAATAATGATATAATGCTTAGATAATAAAAAGCTAAAAAAATAAAAAAATAAATGAAAATCCTTGGAGGGATTAATATAGATGTAAATATGATGTGTGGACTTGAGATTCACGTACAACTTGAGACTGATTCAAAGTTATTCTGTAACTGTCCAACAAATTATCAAGAAGCACCAGCAAACACAAACGTTTGCCCAGTATGTTTAAACCAACCAGGTGCTAAACCATTTCCAACTAATGAAAAAGCTATTGAAAACGCTTTAATGATTTCATTGATGCTTAACTGTAAAATTGATAAAAACTTTACTTATTTCATGAGAAAACACTACGATTATCCTGATTTACCTTGCGGTTATCAGAAAACCTCAGTGCCAATAGGTTACGAAGGAGAATTGAATGGCGTAAGAATCAGAGAAATTCACATGGAAGAAGATCCAGGACAATTCAAGCCTGATAGAGGTATTGTAGACTTCAACCGTTCTGGAATTCCACTTATTGAGATTGTTACCGAACCGGATATGCACTCTCCAGAAGAAGCACGTAACTTCTTAAAAGAGCTTATCAGAGTATTGGAATATAGTGGAGGAGCTCGTGGAGAAGGTACCATGAGAGCAGATGTAAACGTTTCCATCAATGGTGGAAACAGAGTTGAAATGAAAAACATCAACTCCATCAAAGGTGCATACAAAGCATTGAACTTTGAAGTAATCAGACAAAAAAATCTCTTGAAAAGAGGCCGTGAAGTTAAACAGGAAACCAGAGCTTTCTTGGAATCACAAATGATTACCGTTTCAATGAGGGACAAGGAAAATGCAGATGATTACAGATTCATCCCAGACCCTGATTTGCCTCCAATGAAAATCAGCGATGAACAAATCAACAAAGTCCTTGATGTGATGCCTGAAGCGCCACACAACAAAGTTAAAAGATTTGTTGAAGAGTATGGAATCGATGAAGAATCTGCAAAAGTGCTTACTTCTGAACTTGATTTGGCTCAATGCTACGAAGAAGTGGCTAAGGAAGTTGACCCTAAATTTGCAGCTAAATGGATGAGAGATGAACTTAAAAGGGTATTGACTTACAACAAACTTGACTTTGCAGAAAGTGGAATCTTAGCAGATGACTTGATTGAATTCTTGAATATGCTCTTAAATAAGGAAATTACCACTAAAGCAGGTCAAAGAATCATTGAAAATATGCCAAACAGCAAACAAACTCCTAAAGAAATAGCTGAAGACTTAGGATTGATTGGTGTAGTAAAAGATGATGAAGTTCAAGCTGCAGCAAAACAGGCAGTTGAAGAAAACCCTAAAGCTGTTGAAGACTACCACAATGGTGAAAAAGCTGCATTAAACTTCTTGATGGGCCAAGTAATGAGATTAACCAAAGGAAAAGCAGACCCAAGGGAAACTGTAAAAATATTAAAGGAATTGCTTGAAGAGTAAATTCTTCAAAATTCCATTTTTTTTATAATTATCAAAAATTTAATTGCAAAAGAGGAGGGGAAATATGGATGCAGAAAAAGCCACAGTAAGAGACTACATGACAAAAAACGTATTTACTGTGAAATATGATACTCCTAATCAAGATGTTATTAAATTAATGAAAGAAACAAAGCACGACGGTTATCCTGTAGTTGATGAGGAAGGATGTATCGTTGGAATCATTACCGCTTACGACTTACTGCTAAAGGATTGGGTAACTGACTATGTTAGCGGAATAATGTCTAAAGATGTAATCGTTGCAAGGGAAGACATGCATATAAGCGATGCATCAAGAGTAATGTTTAGGCATGGCATTTCAAGGCTTCCAGTTGTTGATAAGCAAAGACATGTAAAAGGAATCATGACCAACACAGATATTGTAAGGTCACATATTGAAAGATCAACTCCAACAAAAGTAAATGCATTTAAGGAAACCATGGAAAAACTCTATGACATTAAAGCGACACTAACTAGAGAAGAAATTCCTGTAGACAAAATCAGACCTACACAAGATAGGGTTTATGCTGATGAATTGCAGGGAAGAACCTATGAACTTGAAAAAGGATTGGCAGAACCAACAATTGTAGTTAAAAGTGGTGACAGATACATTTTAGTAGACGGACATCACAGAGCAGTGGCATCTGTAAAATTAGGATTGGATAAGATTGATTCCTATGTCGTGGATTTCCATAAGGACATTAAATTAGGTATGGAAAAAACCGCTGAAAAACAAGGATTGAACTCATTCAATGATATAACCATTATCGATGATGACCAACATCCATTGATTGCAATAACAGAAACTATTAAAAATGCACAACGCAAACATAATTAATTCATCTGAAATGAACTAATGTTTTTAAATTAATTTTACGCTAAATGGGAGTGAATTAATGGCAAATGATAAAATTTTAAGAGATGTTTATGAAGTATTGGAAAGCCGAAGAGATTCACCTATAGACTCATATACTTCAAATATCATGAAAGACAGCGATAAGAAAGCAGAAGACAAGATTCTTGAAAAAATAGCTGAAGAATGTGGAGAAACCCTTATCGCTTCTAAAAATGAT
>JAFRCZ010000280.1 GCA_017404125.1 Methanobrevibacter sp. | reverse complement strand
GTTGTTGTTATCGGTAAAGTCAGTAGCAATCTTTTGAAGCTCTTTGATTTCACCATCAATGATTTCTTTTAAAACTTTAAATCCATTGACTTCAATTGCATTGTCAGCTAAAGTGGTAACTTTCAAATTAGCAATTTCCTTTTGTAGTTTAGCTATTTCATTCTTTTGAGCTTTCCATTCACTGAAGAATCTGTCACAGGTCTTAGGCAATTGCTCATTGGTTACGCTGAATATTCCGGCACTTTCTCTTAAAATCTCTTTATCTGCTTGAATGGAATCAATAGCTGCAAGTCCTGCTGAGAAATCAATTCTTTCTACACCATCTTGAACTCTTTCAGTCTTATTGATCTTGATTGGACCAACTTCACCAGTCCTATCAAGGTGGGTACCTGCACAAGCCTGTACGTCAATTCCAGGGATTTTTACAACTCTGATTTGAGAACCTGGAACTACTCCTCCTTGGTATAATGTGAATCCATATTCCTTCTCTGCATCATCACGGCTTAGCCAATTGATATCCAAATCAATATTCATCATCACATATTCATTAGCCAATTTCTCAATTTCATTAAGCTCTTCTGATGTGATACGTTTGTAATGTGATAAGTCTATACGGGAGCGAGCAAGACCTTTTTGTGCACCTGCCTGCCAAATATGCTGGCCTAAAACTTTTCTTGCAGCTGCAATGACCAAGTGAGTACCTGTGTGATGTCTTGCTAAAGTGATTCTTCTGTTCCAATTGATAGCCATGTGGACTTCAGTTCCAATATATCCTTTAAGGGTATCCAATAAGCTTTCCTTATCGCTATCTTTAGGAACAGCTATGTGATGCAAGACTATGTTATTTAGCTTTTCAGCATAAGTGACTTCATAGATTTTGCCATCAATGGACATAATACCAATATCTGATGGCTGACCTCCTCCTTCAGGGTAGAAGATTGTTCTATCAAGAATAATATTGACCGTATCTTCTTTTTCAATAACTTCAATAATCTTAGCATCTGATTCCTTTTGATAGATGTCCTTATAGAAATCAAGCTCAGTTTCTGGCACATCAAGGTCCAAGGTTTCTTTTTTGGCAACTTTATCTTCTTTATTCATTTCTGCAACAATAGTGAAGAAGTTATCCGGCACAAATACTTCAAAGTCCTTATCACCGCTTGCCATTTCTTCAACAGTTTCAGGAGGCATGCCTTGAACATCATATAATTCTATTAAGGTTTCTAAAGGCATAGAATTTTTTCCTTCTTTCTTGAGACGTTTAATAGTTCTTTGAACAGTCCTTTTACCTTTTTCAATAGTTCTTGAATATCTTTCCTCTTCAAGATTAATGATATTCATGATATGCTCTTGAGACTCATCGATTTCAGGATAGAATTCTCTTAAGAAGTCCAATTGAATTTCCATCACATCAGACAATGATTCTTCCATTTTTAATTCTTTCATAAAACGGATGGTTCTTCTTAAAACAAGCCTTGCAAGGTAACCTTCTTTTGCATTGGATGGAATGATACCATCAGCTAACATGAATGCCAAACATCTTGTATGATCTGCAATGATATAAATAGCTTCCATTGGCTCTGCATTCTTTAAATATTCCTCAAGGGAAATGTTCAAGCTGTCTGCCACTTGTTGACGGAGCTCTCTGATATCACCGATATCCTCAATATCCATCATACCTGCAATTTCTGCATTGCGAGCCAAGATATCCTCATTTACTTCAACATTTGTGATTTCCTTAAGCTTGTCTACAACAGGAGCAAAACATGCATCATATGCAGTTGGAGTTCCTTGTGAAATCCATGCAATTCTCTCCAAACCATAACCGGTATCAACCACTTTAATTGGAATCTCTTCCTTGTCGCCGTTTTCAAGGGTTTTGTATTGCATGAAAACAAGTGTAGCAAGTTCTACGCCACGACAGCAAACCTCATAACATGGACCTTCGTTACCTCCACCTTTCCACCATGATTTGATAAAAGTCAATTCTTCAGTATTGATTCCAATTGATTTGAAGAACTCATGACAAAGGCGAATTGTTTCATCTTCCCAGTAGATGAAGTTATCAGGCTTATTGATTACAGTATGTGAGCCCATGGTAAAGCAGGTCATGTGCCTACCGGTTCTTCCAACATTGTCTACATCGTTAAGACGTATGGAAGGCTGTTCAACTTCAAGAGGATTAGCTGGAGGTTCCACTAAACCAGAGGTAATCCATGGTTGGAAACAAAATATTGATGCTCCAACTAAAAATACATCATCTCTCCATCTTTTAGCTAAAGTTGGATAACGAGGTATTGGTGTGTGGCCCTCATCTTTTAAGAAATTTCTAAAGGTTTCTTGAATTTCATATAAATCATATGGCTTGTCAGTTGCTGGATTTCCGAGAAATCCATACTCGTCACATGGAGCATCTCCACAGGTATCTCTATCCACCTGAGAGTAAAACTCATTGCCACATGTTTTACATATCTGTTTTTTATATCCTAAATCTTCGAATATTTTAAGCATAATAATCAGTTTTAATCGTTGTTTTTTTAAAAAATTTTTGTTTTTAGAAGTTAATCAGTATTAGTATAATAAATAGTTGAATATTTATTTTATAATAAAATTATATATGTATTTAATCTATTAAATAGTTTGTATAAAAATGGAATTAAATAAAAAAATATTTAATTTTTAATATGATATGAAAAATAAAAAAAATAGTAAAAAATAGCAAGTAATAAAAAAATGTAAGTAAAATCTAAAAAAATAGAATAATAAAAAAAGTTTTAAGAATTAATAAATGAATTCCAAAATCTCTTTTTCTGTTTGATTTCTTTGGTCTTCTGCAGATATACTTGCCTTACCATCACCAGATTGAATGCCATAGGATCCAAATTGGGCATGATTTCCACCATTTATGACATATTCTGTTAAATTATAATCCATTAAGCTCTTGGATTTATCATATGTTTCCTTATTTAATGTATCATCATTTGTACCATATATTGATAAAACAGACATATTTCCCAAATCATCTGCAGGATAAGATGCAAGAAGTATTAAGCCATCAAGGTTATCTGTATGATTGATTGCATAGTAAGAAGCCATAACCCCACCTAAGGAATGGCCTGAAATATACCATTTATCATAATCATAATTATTGTTAGCTATAATGGAATCAGCGCTATCAATGCCTAAAAACGCTAAATTGCATGGCATCTCCACAATAAAACAATCCACTCCATCATCAGCCAAATCCATAAACAGAGGAAGATATGAAGTGTATTCTATCTTAGCCCCTGGATAAAAAATCAATGCACTATCATTTCCAGGACCATCCAAGAACAAACCATTATCTATTTTTTCAACTGAGACATCATCTGTTCCATTTAAAAGTGCATTCGCACTGGCATCAGCATGATAATAATCATTTACATACCATAAGCCCAATCCTGCAATAACTATGATTAAAGCTATAATAATGTATAAAACTATTTTTAATTTCTTATTCATATAAATCCCTATTCTAAACTAATCTAAATAAAAACAAAATGGTGCAAATAATTCCTAAAATCATAATAGCCAATTGGATATAGGCATGCTTTCTAATATTCGAATCCTTGCTGTTTAGCATAAATCCTGGGAAGAATAATCCTATAAATCCTATAAATCCATATGATCCAAAGAATAAGCTAAGTATAAAGCTTCCCCAACCAAATAGAATAGCTATTATATATCCTGCTATAATCAGTTTCCTACTGTCTAAAGATGGAAAATCGTCTCTGTTATTCAATTCACTAGTCAAGTCATCAATTGATTCAGATAAAATCAAAGGACTTCCACAATCATGACAAAACTTATAATCATCTGGATTTTCACATCCACAAATCGGACATTTCATAATTTCCCCTAAACTAAATATTTTTTATTTTTACCTAGAAAAATGAATAGTGGAAAATTTTTTAAAATGTTTGTTTTCCACTGCTTGTACTTAAATATACTTCTTGAGTATCTACAATATTCCCATCATTGTCATATAAAGTAATATATGCATCATCAGGATAATAATCCAAAGGATTTGCACTTGCTACCTTAACGTAACCATCACTGCTAACAGTTTTGCTAACGATTTTCCCTTGATTCAATGCATAGCCATCATTACTGTATAACACACTGATTTTAACTTTCTCACCTGCATGTTCAGATCCTACATAAACAGTACAGTAAGTCTTATCCGATGCAGAACTTCCTGTCGAGAAACTGCCTCCTAAAATTTCTAAAGAACTAGCTTGAGTTTGAGTTTCAACAGAATTATCATCATTGACTTGGGAACCATTCAATGATGCGGAATCTGAAAGAATATCTGTACCATCATTACCATTAGCATTGTTATTTGAGAACATTACCAAAGCACCTGCAATTAGAATTGCACAAATGACAATAGTTAAGCAGATGATGATTAGATTTTTATTGTCTGATTTAGAATTGGAATTGTTTGAAACTTGAGAAGAGAAATTATTATCATTTGCTCTTGCAGATGGATCAATTCCGGTACTTACATAATTATCTTTTATTGGGCGATTGGCACTTAAAGCATGCCCACATTGTTTACAAAACTTTGCAGAATCTGCATTCTCTGCACCACAATTGGGACAGAATACCACAATTACACCTCCCTATTAACTAAATAATACTTTATTCCTATAAGCATATATAGATTTTGAAAAAAAAGATTGGCAGAGAGTTTAAAAAAAAAAGTTTTTAATAAATAAATAAAAAATAGAAAAGATTTTGATCAAACTTTTTTTAAAAGTTTGGAAATAGTTTAATAAAATACGAACGATAAAAATTGTTTAAAAAAAAGAAAAATAAAGGATAGAAAGAATCTATCCGAATAAAGCACCTAATCCAGCGGTTGCTGCTGCAGCTGCTTGTTCTTCGTCT
>JAFRCZ010000279.1 GCA_017404125.1 Methanobrevibacter sp. | reverse complement strand
TGGAGCATATAATTAGCTAGAGAAGACTAGATTCTATACCACACTGTAAACATAACAGACACATTTTCAAATTCCCTATTATTTATTTTTTAATTTTTTTCATATTATCTATTTTTATTCATTTTTTATTAACATTATTAATTCTTTTTTTATAAATCAAAGGATTTTATAAAAATTTATATAACTACAATTACATATTATTAATCAATTTTCATGGGAGGTTTGAAATTGAAATTGAATAGGATGTTTATAGTCAGTATTCTTTTAGTAATTGTACTGGCAATAGGTGCTGCAAGCGCATCTGAAGTCATTTCAGATGATGTTGCAGCTATTGAACCAACTGATGAAGTGATTGCTGAATCAGTTGTGGATGAACCTACTGAGGAAGCGGTTAGCGCCTCAGTTGAAGAAGAGGTAACTGATAGCAATGTACTTGGTGATGGAGAAAATGATATAGCATCAAAGTTTGAAGTAGATCTGTCTGATGATATATTTAATGGTATGGGTGATATAGATATTGTTTCAAGTTATGATAAAGCAGGGGAAATAATCATTTTTTTAGATAATGAGCAGATATATAGTGGATCTATAAGTAAGTATTCTCCTCATTATGTACAGTCTTATGAACTTGGAGTTTATGATAAGGACCAAACTTTCAAAAGGGGTTCTGGATACTACACAATAAAAGTTAATTTCCTTAATCAGACTGAACAAATTAATGTAACAATTGCTGAAAAATCATTGTTTTTCATGAATTATGAAATGGATTACTCAAATATGTTTATGGGGTATGGTGAAACTTTGCCTTATTCCATAAGATTCCCGGATGTGACATCTGGACACATAACAATTTATGAATATGGGATTGAGGGGGTAGGCAAGGAATTAGGCTCTGCAAATATTATAGATAAAACTGCAACTGTTGAAATTTCAGGTCTTACAAAAAATCAGAATGTGTTATTTATTAAGTATTCAACAGATTTGCATGATGGAAATATGACAGCATATATTTTTGTTTGCAATAATACTGAAAATGTTGCAGTATCTGTACCTACAGTAATCGAACAAGGTGACAAAGCAATTGTAACAGTCAAATCAAATGAATCAGCAAAGGCTTTTATTATTGTTGACGGAGTGGTAACTACATATTCTGATGTTTCATCAGTTAATCACATACTCCCTGCATTGAGTGTTGGAACACACACTGTAAGAGTTGTATTCGCTAGGAATCCTGGTGAATTTAGCCCATTCTATTCAAATACTTTTAAAATAACTGTAAAGCCAAAATCAGTTCCTGCAAAAATAGTTGCAAAGGACTATTCTGCCTACTACAACAAAGGAACATATGCAGTAACAGTTTATGGTACTGATGGCAAAGTGGCTAAAGGTGCAAGTGTTGTATTTAAAATCAATGGCAAGAAAGTAGCTACTGTTAAAACAGACGGCAAAGGTGTTGCAAAGGTCAAAATACCAACTAGCTATGCTCCAAAAACATATAAGATCACTGCAACAGCTTTAGGAAAAACAGCTACCAAAAAATTAACAGTCAAACAGGTATTGACATTGAAAAAGGTCACAGTCAAAAAGTCAGCTAAAAGCCTATCAATCACTGCAACCTTAAAGGAAGGCAAAAAAGCAATCAAAGGCAAAAAGATCACCTTCAAATTCAATGGAAAGAAATACACTGCAAAGACCAACAAAAAGGGAATTGCAAAAATAACCATTATGAAAGCAGTGCTTAAAAAGCTTAAGGCAGGTAAAAATTTAACCTACCAAGCTACTTACATCAAAGACACTGTAAAGAAAACTGTAAAAGTTAAAAAATAGGGATTAAATTCTCTATTTTTTCTATTTTTTTATTAGAGTAATTTCCCTATTTTTTAAATTTTTTTAAAATTAATCTAAAAAGATTACTTTCCAAATGCTCTTGTTTTTCATTTATAAACAATTAAATCCAACATTAATTTACATATGGTTTTAACTTTTTTTAAAATGGGTTAATTTATTTAGGAGGCTTAAGATGAGAAGAATAGATGAATTAACTGCGGAAATCAATGAATCCACTTTACAATTGCAAGAAATCAAGAATCAAATGAGCAAGCAGTTCAAGGAGATCTGGAAACTTCAATGCAGAATAGACACAGGAAAGGAATACGACAAGGAAAGATACGATTCACTGATGTACAAGCACAAGTTGCTTCAGATGAAAAGAAGGCAATTGATTACCCATATCAATCATTTGAACAAGGAATTCTATGAAATCCTCATTTAAATAAAAACTTTTTTATTATTAATAAAATAAAACATCATATGGGGACTAATCAATTGATTTATTTGACATAATCTAATTATTATCATTAAATTAATTATTTAATTAACTAAATCAATGCTTATTAATAAAAACAGTATTTTATTTATTCACTTCTTCAATTATTTTAATAGAAAATTTTCAGGCAAAAACATGAATTTTCACAAACTTGCAAATGACATTTCCAAAGAAGAAATAACTGACTGGTCTCTGAAAGATAGGCTTGAGGAATTGGTCAATTTCAGAAAATATTTGGCGGATTATTATGATTCATACAGTGATGAATACAATTCATTTTTAAAAAGAGTGGAAAATGAAACAGATCTGGAAGAGAAATTCATACTTGAATATGATTTCAAGAAGGAAGTCTTAAGCAAGGATTATGATTTGGATGGGCTTAATTTTCTTCTGGTTACTATTTTGCATAAGTACAATCTCACCATAGATGACTACAACACCCATATCAATCTGCTGAAGGAAAAGCATGATCTTGAATTGAAGGCAAATTGGGAGCATATTGCATCTAAAGAGGATTTGGATTTAGTTGAATCAATCAGTTTGATTAATTATATACAAAGGCAGGATTATTGGGATTATGAGCATATGCCACTTTCCTATGCCATTTTTGATAAGACTATTGATAATATTTTAGAAAGTGTTGAAAATAATATTGATAATGAAAACATGGAACTTTTAGAGATTTTTCTAAAATAGGTTTTTTTATTTTTATTTTAATTTTTTAATTTAATTATAATCTTATTAAATAACTTATTTTTACGATTTGATTATAATAGTATATT
>JAFRCZ010000278.1 GCA_017404125.1 Methanobrevibacter sp. | reverse complement strand
TTTATCATCTTTTTTTCCAATTTTTCAGTATTTTCATTTGATTAATTAATTATTTATTTAATCTATTTTTACACTGATTCTAGAATTTTTATCTTTATAATGTACATTTTTATGTATTAGTATACATTTATATACTTAAAAGTACAATATATTATTAGATAAAATCTTTAGATAAAATCTTGGTGATAATATGTGGGAAAGTTTAAATTTGAAATTCAGCAAATATCCTGCAAGAATGACTGTAACTCAAAAGATGTTTGACTTAGGTTTAAGAATAGGTGAAGATGGCAAGATATATTGCGGGGATTTAAAGATAAGCGATTCTGCATTGGCAGCAGCTGCAAATGTTGATCGCAGAGTAATCAAATCCACTGTAGATGTTATTATTGCAGATGAAGAATTGTATGAAATATTCTCAAATATTATTCCAGCAGGAACCTTGATAAAAAATATTGCAAAAAACTTGGATTTAGGTGTTATTGAAATAGAAGCTGGTGAAAAAAGTGATGGAATTTTAGCTGAAGTCGCTTGGATCATGAGCAAGCACAATATAAGCATTCGTCAAGCTTATGCCGGGGATACCAAATTAAATGCAAAACCTGTTTTAACAATAATTACAGAGGATTCTATCCCTGGAGAACTTTTAAATGAGTTCATTAAAGTTGAAGGAGTTTTAAAAGTTTCTATTCTTTAATTTTAGCAATTATTTTTTTAGTTTTTATTTTTTTCATTCTATTTTTTTCTAATTTTTTTTCTTTATTTATCTTATTTTCAATTTTTTCTAGAATTAATTAATTTTTTTTAAAATTTTCATTTTTTATTCTTTTTTTATATAAAAACATTAAATTTATAATATAGTGTGTATATAAATATAGATATAATGTAATTTAATAAATCATTTACCAATTTGTAATTTTTTAATTTAGATTTATTATAAAATTTAATTATTTATAAGGAAGACTATTATTATGTTAAGAGATCCAATTATTCAAAATTTATTTCCGGAAATTTTTGAATTCGAAGAAGCTGTAGATGTTATCGGATGTCTTAAAGAATGGCCTAAGAGCAGATTATGTGATGATAAGGCTATTGCTAGAAAAACTAAAATTGATATTAAAACAGTTAAAGATATTCTTAAATTGCTTGAAACCAACAACTTCGTTTACAATATAAGAGTAAATGAGATTTGCATAAAAATCATTAAACACTTTAGATCTGGAAAACTTAGTCATGAAGAGATAGCTAAAAAAGTTAAATTAGATGTAAAGATTATAGATCAATTTATTGAAGAAAATGAATCTCTTCTTTTAGAAACTAAAAAGACATACTCCCAACAAACTTTAAAAACATTAAATGATAATTTGAATGCTTTGATTAAGGGAGAAAAAGAGGAAAAAGAAGCAGAAGAAGACGTTAAAGAGGATGAAGATATAAAAGAAGAGCTTGAAAAGATTAAACAGGAATCCTCTGATGAAGATGATAAAGTCATCAATGAAGATAAGGAATCTGAAGACATAGTTGTTAAAGAAACTATTGAAGAAGATGAGATAGCTGCTAAGAAAACTAAAGCTAAAAAATCAAAAGCTAAAAAAGCTAAAAAGGCTGAAAAAGAAGAAAAACCTAAAAAGGAAACAGCTACTAAAAAAAGAGCAGTTAATCAAAAATTCTGGTATCTTACATTTGATGAAATCATTGATTGCCTTAAAAACGGATATACAACAGATGAAGAAATATCTGAAAAAATCAATTGTAAGTTGAATATTGTAAGAAAAATCCTTTATAAATTATATGACATGCGTTTAGCAAGCTACAAAAGGGATAAGGATAAGGAAACCCAATGGTACACTTACGATTGGAGATTCAATGAAAACGAATATAAGAAATTAGAATTCAATTTAGCAAGTTCTGAACTTGAAAGATTAAATTCTGAATTGGAATATGAAGAAAACAATATGTTCTTCGTCTGTCCATTTGGACATTACCGTCTCGACTTTGAGGATGCGTCAACTGTTGAATTCCTATGTCCAGAATGTGATGTCGATTTAGAATTCGAAGACAATCAAGAAAAAATAGATAAGAAGAAAGAAGAAATTAGAGCAATTGAAGAAATAATTTCTGGATAATTTCTTATTTTTCTTTTTTTATTTTTTACTTTTTTATTTCTTTTTTTTAATTTTTTTACAATTTTATGAATTTTTATAAAATTCAATTTTTCATTTTTTAATGATTAGTTTAATTTTAATTAAATTTTTATTTTAATAGATTTTAGCTATTTTTAAAAAGAGTTCATTATTCCATTTTTCTAATTAAAACTGCTGGTGTATGAATAATGGAATCTAAGGATTCTACAGTTACTTCATGAGTGTCTGAGTCCAATACCTCTTTTACGCTATGGATTGTTGCCATTGCAGTAGGCAGTGATTTTTGATAATCCTCTGCAACATTTGCTATTTCAATAGCTTCATCAACATCTATTTCTCTTGAACAGCCGAGAGGAGTGGATCCCAGATTTTCAGACAATTGTCCTAATGTGTATCCAAAAACGCCTTTATCCGCTTCAATTCCTGGAATAGCTATTGGAAGCCCTGTAAAATATTTGTTTCCCCTTCTATATGTTGCATCTGTATCAATAATTAAAGTAGTAATTGTATTGTTTGTCTTGTTTTTTATATCCTCGCTTATTTCCTTAGCAACCTTTTCAGGATTTTCCGGAAGCAATGATACGCATGTTCCCGGAGCATTGCTCAAATCAATTCCTGCTTCTGAAGCAGGTTTCAATGCATGTTTCCAACCATATAACTGCAAAACAACTTCCTTGTGCCTTTTGGATTCTTCCGGAAGCCTTCTTAAATTCTTAATGGTTCTTTCCTTGATTCCAAGAAGAGGTCCTAAAACATATCCCCAGAAGTATTTGCTCCAGTATGTTGCCAAGAATGTAGCTTTAAGTGAAGGGGTGTAGTCAGCTTCATCAACCAATCTTCCTTGAGATACGGAAATGGGAGTTTCTGCAATAACCAAATAATCTCCTTCATCTGCTAATTTGGAGATGTCTTCTATCATAAAGTCTATGCTTTCGTTAGGATTGATATAATGTGTTTCAATAGGAATTACCTTGTATCCTTTGATTTCAACATATTTATATTTTAAACCATCTTTGGTTTCTGCTTCTTTATAGGTTGGATTAGCTGTCATGGTATCAAGAATATTTATAAATTTTCATTAAATAGTATAATTTTATATTAGTAAATATATAATTATTATTGTATAAACATATATGATTTTTAATAATTTTTTAATTTTGTTAATGGGAGATTAATTATGGAAAAAGCAATTACTTATTTCGAAAAACCTGGTATTGAAAATACAGATGCACTTATTGAACTTGTTAAAGAGAGATTAGAAGGTTCAGATATCAAATATGTGGCTATTGCATCCTCTACTGGTGCAAGTGCCTTAAAGCTTAATGAAGCATTAAAAGGGTTGGATGTAACCATTGTAAACTGCTCTCACCATGTAGGATTTAAAGAGGCAAACAAAGCGCAAATGGATGGTGAAAGGAGAGCAAAGCTTGAAGCGGAGGGGATTGTTACATTTATGGGGTCCCATGCATTAAGTGGTGTTGGAAAAAGCATTTCCAAAAAGTTCGGAGGGGCAACTCCTGTAGAAATCATTGCAGCGACCTACAGAACAATCTGTCAAGGATTTAAGGTTTGTGCAGAAATCTCTATCATGCTTGCTGATGCAGGATTGATTCCAGTAGGTGAAGAAATAATAGCTATTGGCGGGACAGGTCATGGAGTGGACACTGCTGTTGTCATGACTGCAGCAAATATGACAAATGTATTTGATATGAAATTCCATGAAATAATAGCTATGCCAAGATAAGAATAATTATTAAGTTATTATTAGGTTATTATTAGGTTATTATTAAGTTTCAATTATTGAAACTTTCTTTTCTTTTTTTATCTATTATAAACTTAATTGAAAATAGTTATATACTTTGAAGTAAATAATAAAAATACTAAATTTAAAAAAGAAATTTAAAAATTTTATAATTTTTTAGTAATATTTCATTTACATTTAAATATTACTTTAAACATAATTAATAAATAATATTAATAAATGATTTATACTTATTATAAATAATTTTTTAAATAATCGAAATTTGTGGGGTTTACTCGTGAAATTTATAGATGATGCAATTAAAGGATCAGAGGAAACCATTGAAAAATCTGCTCCTAAAAAATCAAATGATGATTTAGACGAAGAATTAATAAAAATCATTGAAAATAGCCGTGCTAAAATTATTGTAGTTGGTGCCGGTGGTGCTGGAAACAATACCATTTCAAGATTAAATGAAATTGGTATTGAAGGTGCAAGAACTATTGCTGTAAATACTGATGCTCAAGACTTATTCTACACTACTTCAGATAAAAAATTGCTTTTAGGCAGACAAACCTGCGGTGGTCTCGGTGCTGGTGGAGAACCTACCATCGGTGAAGAATCTGCTGAAGAAAGTGAAGAAGACATTAGAGAAGAATTAGATGGCGCTGACATGGTATTTGTTACCTGTGGTCTTGGTGGTGGAACTGGTACTGGTTCTGCTCCTGTTATCTCAAAAGGAGCTAAAAAAGCAGGCGCTTTAACTGTTGCTGTAGCAACCATGCCATTCTCTGCTGAAGGT
>JAFRCZ010000277.1 GCA_017404125.1 Methanobrevibacter sp. | reverse complement strand
CTCATTAATAAAGTTTACAGTTTTATTTTTGAATTTAAAGCCTTTATTCAACTCTATTTTATATTTATTAAACTGTAATTTAGTTAAATATAATTTAAATTATATCAATTAATTTGTTTAAGTTTTAATTGGTGGCAGTGTTAAAATGGATGTAAAATTATTCTAAAATAACTATTTTAGAATTTTTTTCAATATGATTGTCTTTAATAAAATCAGTGATTATGATGTTGAATAAGTCGTAATCGATTATGTTCCAAAGGTGGTTTCCTTTTATGATTTCCACTAATCTGGCATTTTTAAATATGCTCTTTAGTTCAATTGCTGATTTTGTTGAGTTTAAGTCTTCCTTGCTTCCATAAATGATTAATATATTCTCCTTTTTAATAATTTCATCATTGTTCCTTAGGTTTTCAGGAATTGTATAATTCAATGATTCAAAAGCTATTCTCTTCTCTTCTTTAATTGTTCTGTCTAAAATTCTTTCCACATCATTATAATGTTCCTTTTTGATTCCAAAATATCTTAAATAAGCTTTTGTAATAAATGTGTCTGGCTTTTCATTCAAGTATTCAGACTGTGTTTTAGCCAGTCTGTCAACAACGCTATCATTTTCACTTTCTGCATAATCAGCTATCTCAAGACCTGACAAGATCAAATTGTCAATTATTTGAGGTTCTTTATTGATGATTTCAATAGCTATTGATCCACCAATGCCTAAAGCCACGAGATTTACCTTTTCAATTTTTTTATTATCAATCAGATTCTTGATAAATTTCATTATTTCATCAGCAGATGACTTTATGGAAAAATCTTCATCTGATTTACTGTCTCCATGATTTGGCAAGTCAAGGAATATGCAATGATATTCATTAAAATATTCGTTGTAATTTTCTTTTTGCTTTTTCCAAATCCATTTATCAAGCAATTTTGTATGGAGGAAGAGGATTATTTCGCTGTTTTTCTCTCCAATTTCCTCATATGCCAAATTATTAAAATATTTCAATGTCATTTTATCAGTTTTTTTTACTTTAGATTTTTTTCTTTAGTTTTTTCTTTAAATTTTTTTAAAATCTATAGTCTATTAGCTTTATTTCTTAGCCAATTTAATTCGTTGTTATATTATCGAACAAAACATATACATTTATTAATGTTAATGATTATATATTATATTAATTATTATTATAATTTTTTAATCTAAGCTGTTTAATGACTATTCTAAGCTGTTTAATGATTATTAAATTTTTTACTAAAAAAGGATTAGTGATAATATGAAAGCTGATGCATACAAAATTGTAGATAATGTTTACTGGGTAGGAGTTTTAGACTGGGATATTCGTGACTATCATGGATACACCTTAAATGGAACTACCTACAATTGTTATTTAGTATTTGGTGAAGATAAGGTAGCTTTAATCGATAATGTCTATCCTGGAAAATCTGAACAGTTCTGGGGAAGAATTAGGGATGCTTTTGAAAAGGAAGGAAGAGAATTCAAAATTGATGTGGTTGTTCAAAACCATATTGAAAACGACCACAGCGGTTCTCTTGGAGAAGTGGTTGCAAAGTTCCCTGATGTTGAAGTATACTGTTCCAAAAAAGCGGAACCTGGTCTTAAGAACCATTTGCCTGAACTTGCAGACTTTGAATTCAACACTGTAAAAACAGGTGACACCCTAGATATCGGCGGAAAGACCTTCCAATTTGTAAATGCTCCTATGCTTCACTGGCCTGACAGCATGTTTACCATGTTAATGGAAGATGGAATATTGTTCTCCAACGATGCATTTGGTCAACACATATGCTTGTCTGAAAGATTAGACACTGATGTAGATCCGGTTATATTAAGGGATGCTGCAAGAAAATACTATGCTAACTTGATTACTCTTGCTTCACCAATGGTAGGAAGAAAAATCGAAGAGCTTGCAAACTTAGGATTAGTGGAAATCTTGAAAATGATTGCTCCATGCCATGGTCAAATCTTTACTGACCCTAGCTTTATAATTGACCTTTACACTCAATGGTCTACAGGCACTTATGAAGGAAATAAGATTACCTTCATTTATGACACCATGCACCATTCAACCCAAAGAATGGCTCATGCTATGGCTGAAGGTGTAATGAGCGAAGGTGTGGAAGTTAAAATGTACTTCATGCATGACGATGACAAATCTGATGCTGTGACTGATGTCCTTGATTCCAAAGCAATCTTTGTAGGCGCTCCAACCATGATGAACAATCCGTTCCCAGGAATTGGAGATGTTATGTACTACCTCAACTGCCTTAGCTTTGGAAATATTGAAACCAAAAAGGCAGTTGTATTCGGTTCCAAAGGATGGGCTGGAGGTTCTGCAAGAGTCTTGGCAGCAAACCTTGAAGGAGCAGGATTTGAAGTCGTAGAACAAATGGAACTTGACTTCAAGCCTACTGAAGAACAGCTCGAAGAATGCTATGAATTAGGTAAAAAAGTAGCTCAAATGATTAAAGAAGAATAGTTCTTATTTATCTTTTCTTTTTTTATTATTTTTATTT
>JAFRCZ010000276.1 GCA_017404125.1 Methanobrevibacter sp. | reverse complement strand
TAATAATAATTTAAGACTATTTGGATTTGCCTAATTCATAAGTCTTATCAATGATTAATTCAAATAAATTGTCTGTTTCAAGCTCAATTGGTTCATGAGGATTTACAATAAAGTTCAATGCATGTTGGGTAATTTCCTCTAAATCAGTTGTTCTATACATCAAACCGTTATCCACATAGAACTGATCTACAGACAAAGTGTCTCCAGGATAGCATGAAATAACTGGAGTCTGCAAAATAGCCGCTTCCCTATTCATTGTTCCACCTGCACCAATGACAAGGTCACATGCCTTAATGATGCTTGAAGTGTCAACAGGTGGCTTAAGGATTGTTACATTCTTGATTCCTTCAAAAATCTCTGCTTGTTCTTTAAATCTTGGAAGTATAAGAATATTAGCATACTCCTTTAAGACATCCACCACAGGTGATAAGACTGATTTTCTACAATCAGTATTAAGATAGGATGCAAGTGAAGGTTCAGGCCTCATTAGGATAGTCTTTTGAAGTGGCAAATCTAAACCTAAATCATCAAAAATGTTTTCATTGAATACAAAGTTATTGAAGTGCATAAGTTCAGATGTTCCATTATATTTGATGATATCATTAGGATTAGCACCATATTGCATTAATTTCCATTCATCGATAATACTTGGAACTATAATCTTGCTGCATAATGGAAGGGTCAATTTGTTTGCAGCAGTTGCATGCTCATTATCCAAAACGAATAGGCTTGGAATTCCAAGGCCAAAAGCTACTCTTGGAAGTTCAATTGAGTGTTTTGACAATGCTACATCAAAGTTCTCGCCAGCAATCAAATCCGCCAAATCAACAACACGTTGTGCACTTTCCTTAAGCTTTTCTTCCAATGTGACTCCATGCTTGCCTACAGATATGAAATCAATGCCATACATATCCATTAACTTATGAATATCCCCAAATTGACGAGCTGTCACTAAAACATCTTCCCCCTCCTCTTCAAAATACTTTATGACGTCCTTGAAAAATCTTACATGAGGAGCATTTGATATATCAATCCAAATTTTCATGAGAATCACCTTTTATAAATAATATTATAGTAATACTTAATAAATTTTAGTAATAATTGAAATAAAAAAATAAAATTAAATGAGAATAAAACTAAAAAAAATCAAAAATTCGAGAGTAAATTAAAATAAAAATAAGAAAGAAAGAAATAAAAAAATAAAAGAGAAAGATTTAATGATGATGTTCATGAGTATGTTCATGCTCATGACTGTGTTCGTGGTCATGGTCGTGATCATGATGATGGTGATGATGTTCAACACCATGAGCTTTAGCATCTTTAATAGCTTCAATCACTTCATCTAATCCTTTACCTTCTTTTAAGCTGGTTGTAATAACCTTAACATCTGGATTGAGTTTTTTAGCATCTGTCACCATCTTATCAGTGCTTGCACCGACAGCATCAGCCAAATCAATCTTATTGATGATAATCAAGTCAGAGTCTTTGAAGATGTAAGGGTGTTTCTCTACAGTATCATCACCTTCAGTAACGCTTACAACAACAACTCTCATATGAGATCCTAATTGGAAATCAACCGGACAGATTAAATTACCTACATTTTCAATGAAAAGATAATCGATATCATCAAGAGGCAAGTCACCTAAACCATGACTGACCAAGTGTGCATCCAAGTGACATTCTGTACCAGTGTTCAATCCAACAACAGGTGCATTATGGGATTTGATCCTATCAGCATCAAAATCACTGATAATATCTCCTGCAAGCACTCCCACTTTTTCATCAAGATTATCAATTAAGTCTTCAATAAGAGCAGTTTTACCAGATCCAATTGCTCCTACGAAGTCTACACAAAAGATATTGTGATCTTCTAATAAATGTAAATTTTTGTGTGCCAATTTATCATTGGCAGCCATAATATTCTTCGCTATCTCTACATCTGCAATCTTATGCATATGATTCACCTTCTAAACATATAATTTTATAATAAGTTTAATAATTTTAAAAATTTGGACAATATTTTTAATAGTTTATGATAAAAGTATCATGATTATTAAAAGAAATCTTAATTATTTTAATGTAATTTCTTATTGCGAATTTTAACTAATCTTCATCATCATCTTTTTCAATGCTGATGCTTCGGACAGTGATATCTTTTCCATTTAAAACCTGAACTCTATGACTTTCACATTCAGGGCATAAAATCATAGGGGCATAATGGTCACTGTCATCAATGTTGCCTATTCCTTCAAAGCCACAATTGTGACATTTAATTTCAACATCAATGGTGTTAATGATCATCTCGGCATTTTTAGTTAATTCTTCACCTTCAAGCATAACACCAAGCATAAATTTCAATTGTTCAGGATTTAACATAGCCAATCTTCCAATTTCAATAACTATCTCAGTTACTTCATTGGCATCATTAGCAATTGCAGTGTCATAAACTGTGTTAAAAATCCCTTGAGCCATAGCAAATTCGTGCATTATATATCTCCAAATATAAATTAATAAATTACAATATAATATTTTAATTAATATAATATAAAACTATTGTTAATAAATAAAACAATTATTATTAGAATAATCCGTAAGTAATACTTTTTTAAAAAAATAAAGAAGAAAATAATGGAATTTGGGATTCCATTTTTAGAAAATAAAATAAGATTATTTAATGAATATTTAAATTTAAGTAAAATAAAAAAATATAAAATTTAAATTATCTTAAAGCATCTGCAATTAATTTAGCTACAGAAATTGAACTTACATCAGATGTTAAAGTATCTGTACTTGCTAAATCTCGAGCTCCTGCAGCCATTATTTTTAAAACTGCATCGTTTACAAGAACTGGGTGAACACAGCATACATCAACAGATTTTGCACCATGCTCTTTTAGGATTCCAATTGCATTAACGATTGTTCCGCCAGTAGCAATGATGTCATCAATAATGATTGCTTCTTTTCCTTCTACAGAATCTATATTTACTTTAGAATTCTTTTTAACCTTATCAAGGTCTTCACTATCGAAATCACATTGAACATCAACGATTCTGGTTTCTACTTTATCTGGACCTAATCTCACTTTGCTCATATAGGTACAGTTGCAGCCAATGATTTCAGCTATTTCTTCTGCAAAGCCCAAAGCGCCTTTATCAGGAGCAATGATAATGGGATTTTCCACTTTATCAGCAAGGTATTCTGCAATTGGAGGCATAGCAGAAAGGTTTGCAGTTGGAATATTGAAGAAGTCCCTTACACTGTCTTCGTGCAAGTTGATTGAGATGAATTCATCTGCACCTGATTCTTCAATCAAATTAGATACTAATTGTGCAGAAATAGCTTCACCATCCTTAAATCTCAATTCTTGTCTACCGTAACCTAAATAGGGAACAACTACCTTAATGTGCTCTGCACCTAAGTCCTTAAGGGTTCTGAGTATAAACAATAGCTCAATTAGATTTTCATCTTGAGGAAAACCGGTTGATTGAATAACTGTAACATTCTTTTCAACTTCTCCTTTTATCCTCACATATCTTTCGCCATCAGGGAACTTTTTAGTTTCAAGAGGGCATAAGGTTTCTCCTAATTCCTTTGCAACGTCCGCTGCCAATTTTTGTGATGCTGAACCACCAATTATCAAAATAATCACCAAAAATATTGTCGTTAATCTTAAAAATTTATTAATTAATCAAATTAATAATACAATAATATCTTTATAAATGTTTATAATTAAATATTACTATTTTTAAAAAATTGGGACTGAAAATAAAATTAAATTAGATTAAAAAAATAGATGAATTCTAAAAAATAAGATAAATAAAAAAAGTAATTTTAAAAAATAAAAAAAGAAAAAAAGAAACAGTTAAGAGAAAAAATCTCCAACTGAAAAAATTTTGATCAAACTTTTTCTAAAAGTTTGGAAAGAGTTTTGGTCAAGGTTTTTGACCGAGGCCAAAAAGCTTGCTTGGTAACTATCTGCTTACAGCATCATTGCTATCTCTTCTAATGGTTACAGTATGAGCCAATACCAAGGATCCTAGGAACATGAATGTCAATAAAGCCATACCATTTACAGTCCTGTTGAATAGGAAAAGACCAATGACTCCTTGAGAAATGAAACCAGTGAGAGAACCAATTAAAAGAACTTCCTTACCTAAGTATTTTCTGTTTTTGCTTTCTCTTTTATGCCTGTATTGTCTTAAAATCATCAATCCAACTATAATGGTTCCTAAAACTATTGCAAGCAATATCAAGAATGTAAGATATCCAAAGTCATAGGCATAACCAAAAATACCTGGAAGCATATAATCGATTGTATCTTTTCGGGTAACCAATAGACCAAAGAAGAGAGGGAACGGCAAACCAAACAATAGAATAAATTGCATTGGCAAACTGATATAACCATCTGCAAATCCAGAACTATTAGACCAGTATGAAGAAGCAGGATCGTGTCCAATTAGCCAGGTATTTCCAACTACCAATTTTAAACTGGATAATGAATTTGTTGCAAGTCTTGAAATCCTAAGCACCGGAGAGGAAACCTCCATACCACTGATTCTTGCAACTATCTCCAATAGACCAAAAGCAACTAATGCTGCTCCTATAAACATTCCAATTCTTCTCATTGTAAGAATGGATTTTTGTCTGAAGGATTTTGAAATAATGGTGTATCCGATAAATAAACCTACAAACCATAATAATAGGAAAGACCTGTGCATTGCTCCCCCAAAGACAGTGATTGCTCCAAGAAGCAAGTAAACTATCCTTTTCAGCCGTGCTACATTAACCCCCGACTCTTCCATCACCTTCAGCGAAGCTAATGCAGTTATAATAGCTAAAAGAGCAATCGGACCGAATGGGTGAGTGAATTCGTGCTGACCAAATGACAATATTAAAAATGCTAAATCCGCACCAAATAAAGCAGCAAATCCTGCAGATAGGAATAATGACAGGAAAGTCACTACACTTAAGGATAGCGGAACTAGATTTAAGATAAATATCATGGTAGCAAGTAAAATCAAACCTACTTCGACTATAAGTTGAAAATGATTTTGAGCTATTAATAACATGAAATCACACAATAAATAATTTTAATATTTCTTAATTTTTTTGAATTTATAAATGAATAATAAATAATCTTTTATTATCTTATAACAATAGTTTAAGATTAAATATACATCATTATTTTTATTTAACTAACTATTTAAATATTAGTAAAATAAGCACATATTATTTAAAATTAGAAAAAATTAGAAAAATGAAAATGTCTTAATGATTTTAAAAAAAAAGTTAGAATAGTTTTGTCAAGGTTTTTGGCCAAAGGCCAAAAAAGCTTGAATTAAACTATAAAGAATTTAATGTTTCCTAACAAGATGTCTGGAATAATAGGCAATGGATTTACATGGGTAATGCTCATAGCAACAGCATCACCACGAGAGTTTCCTTCACCCCAGTCATGCTGACGAATGGTGCTTAAAAAGTTTTCACCGAAAATGTGTGAAGCTGCCTGATCATTAACTACGATTATAAAATGAGGGCTGACACCATAAGTATACTCCATAATCTCTTTAGCATCCTGATAAGGACTATCGGTCATATAAATATTATGAAGGGTATGACCATTTGCATTATGGGAAGCTCCTGGATAAATCCAAGAAAATCCTCCATTAATACTCCATAAAGCAGCCATATCTACTCCCGGAATTCCTCCTTCAGTATCATCCTGAGCTAAAAACAATATGCCTGAAAATGCAGATATTGCTAGAAACAAAACTACAATAAGAGCGACAATGCCCAGAACTCTTTTTAATGAACTTGCCATTTTATCACCACCAAACATTAATCAAAAAATGATTAAAATGAATATTTACTATTAAAAGATGTTTTTTACATCTATTTAATATTATAATTCCATTTTAATATATAAACTTTTTGTATTAGAGTAGTAAAAATAGATAAAATAGCCCAGTTAGAATAAAGAATAATTTAAAAGCTAAAAATAGATTAAAAAGTTAAAAATAGATTAAAAAACAGTTAAAAATACATTGAAAAATATTAAAAAATAAATAAATAAAACATAAGAAAATTTAAAAAATGAAAAATAAAAGATTAAGAAAATTAATTGTGACTTGGATTGGATAAAGTCATAGGATCAGCAGACACCTTACTGGTTACTGCACCACTGATTTCTCTCATTTTCTTAATTAATCTTTCTTTCTTGCTGCCGTTGATTAAGATATTCTGTAAAACATCTTCAATTGTTTCAATAGGAACAATCTCAATCATGTCTTCATACTTTTTCTCAAGCATTACATCATCCATATTGGATTTTGGCAAGAGAACTTTCTTAATGCCCGCTTCTGCTGCTGCCTCAATCTTAGCAGTAGCTCCACCAATAGGCATTACATCTCCACGAACGCTTAAGGAACCGGTCAATGCAACAGATTGGTCTATAGGAATTCCTTCAACAGCAGAAATTACAGCTGCAGTGATTGAAACACTTGCACTGTCTCCTTCAACTCCATCATAGCTTTGCAAGAACTGAACATGAATGTCATGATTGGAAATGTCAACTTGAGTGTATTTCTTAATGATTGCACTTACATTTTGAACTGAATCCAATGCAATTTCCCCAAGCTTACCGGTTACAATGATTTTACCTTCATTCTTGCTGTTTGCAGGAGCCATTTCCGCAGCTATTGGCATTACGATACCGCTTCTATCACCCATAACTGCCAAACCATTGACCATACCAATCTTTCCACCGGAAGAGTGGAATACACTGTATTCCTTTCTTTGGATAATTGATCTGTCAACAATTTGCTGTTCTAAGGTTCTTGCGAATTTTTTAGCGGTTATTACATGCTCTGCAGTTACTAAATCTGCACCTTCTTCAATAGCTACATCTCCAGATGAACGGACTAAACCACCTAACTCTCTTAATCTAAGAGTCAATGCATTCTTTCTACCTGCTCTACGTTTAGCTTCCAATATGATTTCATCAAGTGCATCAGTTGCAAAGTGTGGAATTCTTCCATCATTCTTTACTTCCTGAGCTACAAACTGAACAAGTTTTCTTCTGTTTTCTTCAGTATCTTCCATATAGTCTTTCATAAAGACTTCGTAACCATATCCTCTGATTCTTGAACGCATAGCAATGTGCATGCCTTCAAGAACTTGAATATTTCCGGAAGCTACAAGAACAAAGTCACATGGAACCGCTTGAGAACGAACCATTGCACCACTGCTGTTTTCACTTTGACCAGTGATTGCATATTTCTTCTCTTGCATTGCAGATAAAAGCTCTTGTTGGGTTTTCATGCTCATTGTACCTATTTCATCAATGTATAAAACTCCCTTATGAGCTTTATGAATCATGCCGCTTTCAACACGTTCATGTGCAGGAGTTCCAAGACCACCAGATTGGTAAGGGTCATGCCTTACATCACCAAGCAATGCACCTGCATGAGCACCAGTAGCATCCATAAATGGTGCAAATCTTTTGTCCCCATTGTTAACCAATAGTTTTGGGGCGCTATTGGTCATCTTAGGCTTGATTTGCATTGAAATGAATATGACAAGAAGTGCAGCGATAATCGCTTCAAAGATTCTCTGATACATTAATCCAAGAACGAAAATAGCTGCAGTGACAAACATGGTAATCATCATCTTTTTCTCATCACCGCTTTTAGCATTAGCCTTGTTTGCCTTGACTATCTTTTTACCTTGTCCTGCAGGCACGGTTCTGATTAATGGATAATTGCTGTCTTCTGGGTTTGGGTAAACCAATACATCCTGAAGAACTTCAGGAGGCAATAATTCAGCCATTCCTTTAGCTAACATGGATTTACCTACACCAGGGTCTCCAATAAGAAGAACATTTCTTCTTTGTTTTGCTGCCTTTTTGATTGTTTCAACAGATTCCTCATGACCAATAACCTGATCAATGAGTAAAGGAGGAACTTCTATATCAGCAGTATTTGAAATTGATTCATAATCAAGCATAGGCTTGATTCTACGATTGCCTTCTTCATCTTCAACGAATTCAACTTCTAAAGAATCTTTTTCTTCTGATTTGGTTTCTGCAGTTTTTAGAGCTTCATCAGCTTCATCAATTATATTTTCTTCTACAGTTGAGTCAACGATTTCTTCATTAGACTCTAATTCCTCTACTTCTGCAGATATTATTTTATCTTCTTCCATATATGACCTCCTAAATGCTATAAATTTACTTAATTTCTAGTTAATATGATTTTTATTGTCTTTTAATTTATTGTCTTTTAATGATTTTAATAAATTTCTCAATCTACATTTTTTATAATTTTTCATTATATTAATATATATTAAACTACATGCTTAATAACTTTATGATTTTAGTCATATAAAAAGGTTTGTATTTTAGTAACTTTTATTAACTAAAATAACTATTGATGAAAAACAAAAAATGAAATTCTAAAATAATCAAATCAAATAAAATTTATATTTTATAAAAAACAAATGAAATTAATAGAATAATGAATTAGGTAAAATTATGACAAAATGTTTAATGATTCAAGGAACTGCATCCAACGCAGGAAAAAGTTTAATTGTTGCAGCACTATGCAGAATATATACCAAAAGAGGGTATAAGGTTGCACCATTTAAATCACAGAATATGTCTTTAAATTCATATACCACTAAAGAAAACAAGGAAATAGCTATTGCACAGGTATTGCAGGCAAAAGCTGCAAATATAGATCCTACTGTAGACATGAACCCAATCCTATTAAAGCCAAAAGGGGAATCATGCTCACAGGTAATCATACAAGGCGAGGCAGTGGGAAACAAGGATTTCTTTAGGAAATATGATAAGACCAAAGCTACTCAAAAGGACATAGACAACAATCTGATGGATGATGAAGACTATAGAATCATTGCAAAGGAAGCGGTTATAGACTCATTAAACAATCTAAAGAAAGATTATGACATCATTATTATGGAAGGTGCGGGATCTCCTGCTGAAATCAACTTAAGGGAAGGAGACCTTGCGAATATGGGGGCTGCAGAAATAGCAGATGCAAATGTGCTTCTTGTTGGAGACATCGATAAGGGAGGAGTCTTTGCATCAATAGCAGGTACATTTCTACTCCTTGATGATGCAGACAGATCAAGATTTAAGGGAGTCATAATAAACAAATTTAGAGGAAAACAGGAATTATTATGCTCTGGAATTGAAAGACTTGAAGAGATTATTCAAGTTCCTGTGCTTGGAATCGTTCCTTATGCTGAAAACTTACAGCTTCCTGAAGAGGATTCCGCATCATTGAAGGAACATGACTGGACAAAGGAATTTAGTGAAGGCGAAAAACATATAATCATTGGAGTTGTAAAACTTCCTAAAATAGCTAATTTCACAGATATTGACCCATTTGACACAGAAGAGGATGTTGAAATTAGAATGATTGGATTATATGATGATGAAGAAAAACTTAGAGATATTGATGCACTTATTCTTCCAGGAACAAGAAATTCTACTGAGGATATGAAAGAATTAGAAGAATCAGGCTTAGCAGACAGAATTAGAAGGTTGCATAAGAATAAAGCTATCCCAATCATTGGAATCTGTGGAGGATACCAGATTTTAGGAAATAAGATTTATGATAAGAATCACAAAGAGTCTCAACTTGATGAAATAGATGGATTAGGAATTTTAGACATTGAAAGTGAATTCATTAGAGAAGAAAAAATTGTAAAGCAAAGCCTCGCTACCTTTGAATTAGAAAAGACCGCTTCGAAAGATGAAAACGATTCAACTTATGAAATATTCTCTAAAATCAATGGTGAAGAAGTCACAGGATATGAATTGCATGAAGGAACAACCAACCTATTAAGTGCTAAACCATTATTTAGAATTAAAAAAGGTATGGGAAATAATAATGAAGGAAAATACGATGGAGCTTACCAAAATAATGTATTTGGTACTTATTTCCATGGCATATTTAATAACTACAATTTAAGAAGGGAATTGCTAAATCATATAAGAAAAAATAAAGGTTTGAAAATGCAAACTGGCGAAGATCCATATGAAACAAGCGTTGAAAATTCACTTGAAAAACTAGCAAATATTGTAGAAGAAGCTTTGGATATGGATTATATTGATAAACTAATTTTTGAAGAATAAAACTTTTAAAAAAAT
>JAFRCZ010000275.1 GCA_017404125.1 Methanobrevibacter sp. | reverse complement strand
TTCAACAGGATTTGCTTCAACCATAACAAATAAATCCGGTTGTAACTCTTCTAAAACCCAAATTGGAAGACCCGGTAAAAATCCTGCTGGAGTATTAATAGTACAATGAGTATCTACAATAACATTATCATTTTCAGATCTTTGTTTGATTTCTTTAGCTGCTTTAGCTTGGATTTCTTTTTGAGTTTCAGCAGGCAATTTTCTTAAAGCATCCCTATTATCAACAATCCCTTCACCAATAGCAATTTCAGTCATTATGTCCCCATAGTTTAAATGAAGATAATCTACTTCTTCTAATGCCTTATTAAGTACAGTTGTACTTCCAGAACCTGGAATTCCAGTTAAAACTACTAATTTCATTTAAATCCTCTCACCTTAAACATTAAAATTTAAAAATGTCAAATTAACTAATAATAATCACAAAAAGAAAAAATAAAGGAATAATTAAATTAAAAATTATTCAAATACTTTTCTTAACATTGGGTGCATTTCCATAAGTTGCTCTTGAGCAATCTCTTCATAAAGTTTGTATACAATACCTACAGTAAGCAATACACCAGTACCTCCACCGAGAGCACCAGTCAAGTCAGCAATAAATGCTAAAATACCTACGAACAAACCACCGAGGATTGTAAGAGCTGGAATGTATTTTTTCATAATCATATAAAGTTGTCTTTTACTGCTTCTAAAACCAGGAATTTGTATACCAGAGTTATAAAGCTGTTTAGAAACTTCTTTTGCATTTAATGATCCGCTGATTTCTACCCATAACCATGAGAAAAGAACACAACAAGCTAAGAAGAAAATACCATAGAAGATAACTCTTAATGGATTTGTAAACAGTACGCTTAAGCTGTTAGGAGTGGTTAACCATAATGCAAGCCCACTAATGGCTCTTCCTCCGGACACTTCACCTAAAATAGGGAAACCAAGCTTTTGGAATACACTAGCGAAAAGTGAAATGTTTACAAGAAGTGCACTGGTTAAAATAACCGGCATGTTACTTGCATAAATGAATTTTAAAGGATATTTGCCTACAGATCCTCTAATTCTACCATGTCCTCTTACTTGACCATGTGAAATAGGAATTTCAATTCTCATACTTTCACCATATACTGCCATCAAGAATACAATTATTGTTGCAATCAATGGAATCAATATAGTGAAATTAGGAGCTCCACCAATGATGGATTGTATAAATGCAGGAAGAATACCTGATGCGGTTGAGGATGCTGCTGTTGCAGGCAAGAAATTGAATGTACCAGTGATAATGGTTTGTGCTACACCTGCAGCAATGAATAATCCTACCCCACTACCGAATCCCCATTTGGATACAACTTCGTCAAGGTACAAGATTAAAATCGCACCAATAACCAATTGGAGAATCATTACACCATAGTATGAAGTGTCAATAGGCACTAAACTTCCAGTAAGTACTAAAACTCCTGCTTCGAATATTGTGAATAAAATAGCTAATAATTTTTGAGTACTTTGAAACATAGCTTTATGTTCATGTTGAGATAAGTCTAAATTTAATATTTTTGCACCAACCAATAGTTGCAATACAATTGATGCGGTTACGATAGGACCAATACCTAAAGTAAGGATTGACCCAAAACTACCTGCCATAACAGCCCTTAATTGGGCAAATTGGTCAACTGCAGCTGGACTCAAACCATATAATGGAATTTGAGTTAAGAAATAATATAAAACTAAAACTATAGCTGTCCATTTAAGCTTTTCACTAAAGTCTTGCCTATGAATAGGAGTCTTTACTTCAGGAAGCAACTTAAATATAGGCTTAAAATTCTCTAAAATCATTTTTTCCCCGTTAATTATTATCTATTAATTCAAATCAGATTTTAATTATTATAATATAAGAATAAATTAAATTCCAACTTTGAATTCTATTAAATCTTTAATATTTTTTAATTTGTTTAATAAATTTGTATTTAAATTTGTATTTAAATTTTCAAATTAATATCCAAAATATTAGAAATAAAACATCAATTAGCGATTAAAAATAATCCGTTAAATCAACTATATATATTATATATAATATTATAATATTTTAGATTAATAATAAATATAATTTTTATATAATATAAACTATTCGATAAATAATACAAAAATTAACTAAATTAATATTAAATTCGAATGAAATTAATGAAAATTAAATTAAAATCAATATTAAAAATCAAATTTTAAAAGTTAAATATTAAATTAAAAAAATAGCATAGATAAAATATTAAAAATTATTGAAATTACTTAAAAATAGTTAAAAAAATAAAAAAAATGGAAACTAGTTAAAGAGCATAAAACTCCCAAACTAGTGAAAAGAATTTTGGTCCCGCTTTTGCGTTGCCGAAGGCAACGGAAAAGGTGGGGTTAAAGTTCTACAGCTTCTCCGCCAGCTTCTTCTATTTTTTCAATAGCTGCCTCAGAGAATGCAGGAGATTTGACTACTAAAGGAATGTCAAGAGACCCGGTTGCTAAAACTTTGTTGTAACCTAATTCAGTTACATCAATTACAATAACATCGTCTTCTTTGGTTGCAATTCCTTGTTCTACAAACTCTTCAGCTTTGTCATTCAAGAAGTTTAAGTTGACAGGATAAGATTTGTGGATAGTTTTTTGAGGTCTTTTGAAACCGTGTTTACCGAAGTAATACCTGTTTTCAATTACGGTAGTGGACCAGTGGTGTTTTCCAGCTCCAGCTTTACCTTTACCACCTTTGTTACCTGCTCCTCTTCTCCTTTTGA
>JAFRCZ010000274.1 GCA_017404125.1 Methanobrevibacter sp. | reverse complement strand
TTTTTTATAAAAATGGTGTGATTATGGAAATGAATAGAAATTTAAAAATTGGATTGATTGTAGCTATTTCTGTAATAGCTCTTTTCGTTTTATCCTTGTTAATTACCAATGCACCAGCTGGAGACGATAATGCAGTTCGTTTCGGAATCTTAACTCTCTTGCCACCTCTCGTGGCTATTGCTTTAGCATTCATAACCAAAGAAACTATTTTATCTTTGTTTATTGGGGTATTCGTTGGAGAATTCATGGTTTCCGTTAACGATTTAAACATTGTCAGTTCCGCTATCAATGCATTTTTAGCAATGGGTACTCAAATTATTTCTTGTATGGCTGATCCATGGAATGCAGGTATTATCCTTCAATGTTTACTTATTGGTGGTATCATCCAATTGGTAACTAAGATGGGTGGTGCAAAAGCTTTAGCAGATGCATTCGCTAAACGTGCTGATACTCCAAGGAAAGCTCAATTATTTACTGAACTCTTAGGTTTATGTGTATTCTTTGACGATTACGCTAACTCCTTGATTGTAGGTCCTATTATGAGACCTGTTATGGACAAACTTCATGTATCCAGAGAAAAATTAGCATTTGTAGTAGACGCAACTGCTGCTCCTGTAGCAGGTATCGCTATTATTTCCACCTGGATTGGTTTAGAACTCAGTTTAATTACTCAAGGTTTCCAATCCATTGGAATGGAAGTAAGTGGATTCGGTATATTTTTACAAACCATTCCATTTAGGTTCTATAACATTTTAATCTTGATTTTCATTGTAATTTCCGCTCTTACTTACTATGAATTTGGACCAATGAAAGAAGCAGAGAAAAAAGCTCGTGCTAGAAAAGAAGATGAACCAGTCGAATCTCTTGAAGCAACCAGTTTTGATGATGTAAAACCAGTTGAAGGCATTAAATTATCTGTCTGGAATGCAATTATTCCTATCGGTGTATTGATTGTTGGTGCACTTATTGCATTCTACTGGAGCGGATACACCACTATCTTAGGTGGAGAAGACAAAGCTTTAATTACATTAATGCAAACCTCTCCTTTATCCTTCAGTGGTATATTCGAAGCATTATCTGCATCAGACGCATCTGTTGCATTGTTCCAAGCAGCATTGCTTGCTTCTATTGTAGCTATTGTTATGGCTGTACTCCAAAAAATTATGACTATCGAAGAAGCTATCAGTGAATGGGTAGGCGGTATGAAAACTATCGTTATCACTGGTGTAATCTTATTGCTCGCTTGGTCATTAGGTGGAGTTATTGGAGATTTAGGAACTGCTGACTACTTAGTAGGTATCTTGGCAGACACAATACCTATATTCATCTTACCAACCTTAATTTTCGTTTTAGGTGCTTTAATCTCCTTTGCAACTGGTACTTCCTATGGTACAATGAGTATCTTAATGCCATTAACCATACCTCTTGCTTGGGCAGTTAACCCTGAAATGGGCTTTGTAATTGTATGTACCAGTGGTGTATTGACTGGTGCTATCTTTGGTGACCACTGTTCACCTATTTCAGATACCACAATTCTTTCATCTATGGGTACAAGCTGTAACCACATTGCACACGTAAGTACTCAGATATACTATGCAATATTTGTTGCAATCATTGCAATTGTATTCGGTTACATCCCAGCAGGATTCGGTATTCAATGGTACATCTCAATCCCTGTAGCTATTGTAGTAATGTACATTGGATTAAGAGTACTTGGTGAAAAAGTAGATTTTGAAGAAACAGCTTAAATATGATTTTTAACTTAAATAGTTTTAATCTATTTAAGTTTCTTTTTTTCTTTTATTTTTTACTTTAAATTAATTAATAAAATGTTTTAGTCATGTTTTATTAATTAATTTAATATTTCAAATCATTGATTTTTGTTTAGGATTTTTATTTATAGTGATTTTTATGGCATCTGAAAAGTCTGTATGGGACAGTAATATTGTATTTATATTGGCAATGATTGGTTCTGCTGTTGGTTTAGGTAATATTTGGCGTTTTCCAAATGTCCTCTATTCTAATGGTGGAGGGTCATTCATGATTCCTTATATAGTATCCCTATTTCTTTTAGGAATCTCCTTTGTCTTGGTGGAATATGCAGTAGGATTTAAATTTAAGACATCATTATCCAAGATATTCTTTACCATTAAATCTGGTTTGGAACCTGTTGCGTGGTTTATTATATTTGTGGTGTTTTTAATCACAACATATTATGTCTGTGTAGTTGGTTGGGATTTGATATATGTTGTTTTAAGCTTTACTAAGGCATGGGGATCAAATCCTGATTTATTCTTTACAAATGATGTTTTGCATGCATCTGATTCACTATCTGGCATTTTTACCATTGTTCCATGGGTTTTCATATCCGTGCTTGCTATTTGGGTAGCTGCATGGTCAATTATCCAAAAGGACTTAAATGCTGGTATTGGTAAAGTAAGCAAGATATTATTGCCGATTTTACTTATCATTGTCATTATTATCGTAGCATTTTCATTGACATTGTCTGGTGCTTCAATAGGCTATACCCAGATATTCACTCCAGATTGGGGGGCATTGACTAATTTGAATGTATGGCTTGCTGCTTTTGGTCAGATTGTATTCTCCCTTAGTTTAGGAATGTCCATTGCACTTACATATGCAAGTTACCTTCCAGAAAGTGCTAAACTAACTAATAATGCATTGATTGTAGCATTTTCCAATTCAGGTTTTGAAGTTTTCAATGCTATTGGAATCTTCTCAATTTTAGGATTTATGACTTTAACCAGTGGTATTCCATTTAATGAATTGGTTACTGAAGGAACTGGTTTGGCATTTGTTGTCTTCCCAAAAGCATTTAACATTATGGGTTCTTGGGCATCTGTTATTGGGCCATTGTTCTTCTTATGCATTTTATTTGCAGGTATAACTTCTGTAATGGCGCTCCTTGAAGTGGTATGTTTCTCAATTTCAGAGAAGTTTAACTATTCAAGAAAGAAATCTGCAACTGTGGTATGTGTTGTTGGATTCTGCATATCCTGCCTATTTACAACTTCTGCAGGAAGCTTGCTTTTAGGAATCTTTGATGCATTCTTAAACAACTTTGCATTGCTCTTCGGTGTTTTGCTTGAATGTATAATATTCGGTTGGATATATAATTTTGACAAGCTTGTTGAAGTATTGAACAATCATTCAACCATTCAAATGGATCCATTTTGGAAGATTATTATTAAATATATTTTGCCGATTTGCATCTTTGGTTTATGGGCTCAAGGAGTTTATAACACTATCTTAACTGGCGATTCTGTAAGTCATATGGTTATGCTTGCCTTAACTGTTGTTCTTATAGTTGTTCCAATAATATTTACTCTATTGCCTGCTAAAAATGAGAATTATTATAAACCAATCGAAGATGATTAATCGAACTTTTTAAAAGTTTGATTTTAATCTTTTCTTTTTTTACTCTTTTTTATTTACATTTCCAATCACTATTTTTAACTTTTTTTTAAAATTTTTTCTAAAATAAGCAAATTTTTTAAATAATTAAAACTTTAATATATTATATAATAATAAAATTATTCATTGAGATTAATTTTATGAGATGTATTTAAGAAGCATATATCCATTTAAAGAAATATGGATATTTTAAATTATTAAATAAATAGAACTAATTATTCTTTTTGATGTGATATAAGATGGGTGATAAAATTATAGAAAATAGATGGGGCGGTTCAACAGGCTTCCTAATAGCTATGATAGGTGCCATTATTGGACTGTCTGGAATTTGGAAATTTTCTTATCTTATGTATGAAAATGGTGGAGGAACATTCCTTATACCATATATCCTAGCTATTGTAATTATGGCGATTCCTATTTTAGTGTTGGAATTTGCAGTAGGTTTCAAATTTAAATCAAGTTTGCCTAAAGTATTCTATAATATCAAATCAGAGTTTGAAATCATAGCTTGGTTTATAATATTCCTGATTTTTATAGTTCTGATTTATTATACTTGTATAATGTCTTGGGACCTTATCTATATTGTCCTTAGTTTATTTAAAGGATGGGGCAGCAATCCTAGTGTTTTCTTTACAACTACCCTACTACACAGTACATCTAATCCATATGGTTTGACATATCTTGTAGTTCCTATTGGAATAGGCTTGATAGTTGTATGGGGCTTCATTTATTTGTTCTCCCGTAAGGAAATCAACAAGGGAATATTGACAATCAGTAAAATATCATTGATATTGTCTTTTGTATTATTGATTGGCATGCTATTATTTGCTCTTCAATTGCCAGGATCTCGCACTGGAATAATGGCATTGTTTAATCCAAACTGGTCTGTATTATTGGATTTGAATGTTTGGCTAGCTGCATTTGGTCAATTGATATTCTCATATGGTTTAGGCTATGCCATTGCAAGCACATACTCCTCTTACCTTGGAGACAATGCAAAGTTAATTGACAATGCATGGATCATTGTTTTGGTAAGCTTGATTTTTGAGGTATTGGTTTCAGTTCTCCTCTTTGCAATTATGGGGTATATGGCATTAGGTAGAAACATTCCAATTACAAGTTTGGTGAGTGATGGATTCTCATTGATATTTGTTGTTTTCCCTAATGTATTCAATATAATGGACCCATGGGTTTATATGGTTGCTCCAGCATTCTTCCTGCTTATATTTGTTGGCAGCTTAAGCACTGTTTTAGCATTGATTGAACCATTGTCAAATGCAATAAGCGAGAAATTCGGATGGACTAGAGACAGGGCTGTCAGACAACTTGTATTGGTAGGATTATTCCTGTCATTCATATTTGCAACAGGTATGGGAGAATACCTTTTAAGAATCACTGATTCATTCATAACTCAATTTGCAATTATATTGGGAGTTTTACTTGAACTGCTCGTTTTAGGTTGGGTTTATGACATTGAAGACCTTCGTTCAGTCTTAAATGACAATTCATATATCAAAGTGGATCAATCTTGGATAATCACTATCAAATTTATTATTCCAATTATTTTAGCAATTATTTGGATTTTAGGAGTTTATAGTCTAATTCTTGCTGGAGATAGGCAAAGCCTCCTTGTTCAATCAGTTATTGCTTCAATATTTGTAATTGTTCCTTTGGCTTTAACAATTATCCCATATAAAGGGGACTATTCACTTGACTTATCCACTAATAAAGGTGGAGTGAATTACTTTAAGGAAAAGGAATATGTTGACAAGACCATTGATGACTATGCAGAAGAGGAAAATCATAATCCTTTATTTGATAAGAACGGGTCATTTGTAAGCCCATATGAATCCTTGAAGAATAGGTTTAAAGGGGCGGGTAATGAAAATGAGGAAGAGCCTGATAATATTGGAGAAGAGGACAATTCCAAATCCCTAAGGTTAAACAGGTTTGGAAGTTCCAAATCCAAATCTGGCAAAAATGTGTTAAGGAATGTAGACATGTCCTCTGAAGAGTTCGATTCTCCTTATGATGAAGATTTCGATGACAAATATAATAAGGGCAATGAATCATATTCTGATGGCCAATCACAAAATGTCTCTAAAAAGAAATCAAGATCATTATTTGATAAGATAAACATGTTTAATAGGGATAAAGGTGATGATAGTCTAGGTGATGATTATGATGATGATATAAGCTTTGATGACGATTTTGGTGAAGGGGATTATATATCTCCTATTAGAGAGGATAATTCTAATCAGAAATCTTCTAGAAAGTCAAGCCATACTTTCAGAAACTCAAAGGATGCAGATGTTTTTGACAATTTAGATGGTTATGTTGAAAATCCTAAATCTAAATCTAAATCAAAAGCTAAGCCTAAATCTTCTAAAAAGCCTAAAACTGAAGAACCTGTTGAAGAGGATTATGAAGATTTCAGTGATGATTTCTTTGATGATGGAGTATTTGGTGATGAAGGATATGAATCCCTTTTGGATGATTATGTTGAAAAGCCTAAAGCTAAGCCTAAATCCAAATCAAAATCTAAGTCGAAAGCTTCTAAAAAGCCTAAAGCTGAAGAACCTGTTGAAGAGGATTATGAAGATTTCAGTGATGATTTCTTTGATGATGG
>JAFRCZ010000273.1 GCA_017404125.1 Methanobrevibacter sp. | reverse complement strand
TTCATACTGGGCAGTTCCAACTGCTATCCATTCTAAAGCACTTCATAAATTGCCTCATTTTCTTTCACATGATTTAGTTGAATTTGAAAATAAGTTTCTATAACTTTTTAACTTTTTTTTAATTTTTTAGATAAATTTTTTTTAACCTTTATTAGATTTTTTATAAATTTTTAGATAAATTTAATTATAATCTTAATCAAATATAAGTATATTAAAAAAATTAAACGTTAAAGCCTTAATTAAAAAAAACATTTTGAAATTAAATAAATAATAAATATAAACGCTTCTAATTTAAAAGGTGGTTAATATGCAAAGAAAAACATTATCACGTTTTGATGAAATCCTAAGAGTTTTTAGAAAATATGACATTGATAAGGTTTTAGGTCAAACTACCCGTAATAAAATTAGTCCATTTAGAAGTGGTGCTGAAAATAAGGAATTATTGAAAGAAGACTTTCCTGAAAGATTAAGATTAATGTTCCAGGAACTTGGAACTACATTTATAAAATTTGGCCAGTTATTAAGTTCAAGGCCGGATTTAGTTGGAGAAACAATTAGTGAAGAGCTTTCACAGTTACATGATGATAATCCTCCTAGAGACTATGAAGAAATCAAGGAAGTTATTGAAGCACAACTTGGAGGAGAAATAGGAGAGTTTTTTGCAGTTTTCAATGAAGAGGCCATTGCTACAGCATCCATTGCTCAAGTTCATGAAGCTTATTTGCATAGCGGTGAGCGAGTGGCTGTTAAAGTACAAAAAGCGGGTGTTGAAAACCTTGTTGAAACAGATTTATCCATAATGAAGTTCATTGCCAACGAATCAGACAGATTCAATACAGGATTTAAGCATCTTAATCTTCCTGCTGTAGTTCATGAGTTTGATAGGTCTATTCATAAGGAAATGGATTTTGATAATGAATTGATGAATATCAGACATTTACATGATAATTTCAAATATAATGATAAGATAATTGTTCCTGTCATATACCCTGAGTATTCCACTGAAAAAGTTTTAACCATGGAATATGTTGATGGTATCAAATTATCAGAAGTCATTGCAGGAAATGACCCTAAATACAATAAGGTGCTTCTTGCAGATAGGATGGTGCGTGCTTATTTCAAACAGCTTTTCCTTGATGGATTTTTCCATGCAGACCCTCATCCAGGCAATATCTTCATTACAGAGGACAATTCAATATGCTTCATTGATTTTGGAATGATGGGAACTCTTGATGAAGAGTTTAGACGAGACCTTGCTGAATTGATGATCTATTTCTCTGATCGTAATATTGATGGCTTGATTAACCAGCTAATTCGTATGGATATTTTAAATGAGAAAACAGACATTAATCTATTAAAAAGCGATCTTAATGACTTGTTCTCAAAATATTATGGTGTAGAGCTTAGCCGTTTCAATGGTATTATCGAAGATTTGCTCTTTTTGATGCAAAAGTATGATGTCAGGTTGCCAAATGAGTTTGTATTGATGGCAAGAGGATTGTCAATGGTTGAAAACACAGCATTGCGTTTGGACCCAGATGTTGATGTTGTGGCTCTGATTAAGCCATTTGCCAGAAAGCTTATGGTTGAAAGGTATAATCCTATAAAAATGACTCGTAATGCTAAAAACAGTTTCTTTACCTTTGAGCATATGATGAGAGCATTGCCAAGTCTTATTTCAAAAGTCTTTTACAAGGTTGAAGAAGGAGAAATCACTATTCATATTCAAGTTGATCAAATTAGTCAGATAACAAACCAGATTTCTCTTGCTATAATTATTGCAGCACTTCTTATAGGTTCTTCATTAGTTATGCTGATTGATGTAGGTCCAAGACTTTTCGAAATGCCACTGCTTGGTTTTGTTGGATTTACAATAAGTTTGGCTCTTGGAATATTCACTGTTTTAAGATATTTCATTGAGTTTTAAAGTTTTTAAAAGTTTTTTTAAAACTTTTTTCTTTTTTTATTTTTAATTTTACTTAATAATTTTCTCTTTTTCATTCTTTTTCATTCTTTTTTTATTCATTTTTTTAAGTTCTTCCTATTTTTCTCTAATTTAGATAAGTTTAATTATAATCTTAATCATAATATTTAATAAGAAATAATTACTAAAATAAAGGATTAATAAGTATAAGAAATTAATCAAAGGATTGTAATAAATGAATCTTAAAATAAAAAACTTTTCTAAAATTAATGGGGCTGTTAAGGCTCCTTCATCTAAAAGCTATAGTCATAGGGCGGTTATTCTTGCATCACTTGCTGAAGGCAAATCAAAGTTGTTTGATGTATTGTACTCTGAAGATGTTTTATCAACTATTAGGGCTTGCAAAGCTCTTGGTGCAAAGATAGATATGAAGAAAGAAATCATCCTAAAAGGCGATAAAAGCCAAACTGTTGACTATTTGGAAATTTATGGGACTGGTGGAAAATTACATAACATTAGCGAAAATCCATCATCTGACATGATTGATCTTGCTAACTCAGGCACTACACTAAGAATCATGACAAGTGTTGCTGCCTTATCTGATAATGAAGTAATATTCACTGGTGATGATTCACTTAAAACAAGGCCTATGGGCGCATTGATTGATGCTTTAGAACTTTTAGGCGTTAAAGTGGAATCTTTAAATGAGGAAAATAAGGCTCCACTTAAGATCTATCCTGGATATGATGGTGGTGAGGCAGATATTTTAGGAAGCATCAGTTCCCAATTCATTTCATCCATTCTTATTTCAGCACCTTTATCCAAGAAAGGAGTTGAACTTGAAGTTTATCCCGAATTTGTATCAAAACCTTATGTTGATATGACCATTTCAATTTTAGAAAAATTTGGAATTAGGATTGATGAGGAAGATTATCAATTCCATGAAACCTGCAAGAAGGAACATACGGATTGTTTAGGTGTTATGTTTAATGTAAAACCACAAAAATACATTGCAAGCGATTATATTGTGGAAGGAGATTTTTCATCCGCCTCCTATCTTCTTGCAGCAACCGCTATTGCAGGAGGATATATAAGAGTTGAAAACTTATTTGCAGATTCTAAACAAGGAGATAAATTCATTTTGGATATTTTAGAACAAATGGGGGCATATGTAACTGTTTTTGATGATTATGTTTCCCTTAGATCTGATGGTAACTTGAAAGGAATTGATGTAAACTTGTCAAATGCTCCTGATTTATTGCTCACAGTAGCAGTTTTAGCTGCAGTTGCTGAAGGCAAAACTACCATAACTGGGGTAAAGCATGGAAGATTAAAGGAAACTGATAGAATTGACACTACATGCAGAGAACTTGAAAAGTTAGGGTGCAAGCTCGAAGAGTTTGAAGACGGCATGACAATTTATGGCGAGACAATTGGTGATGGAATAGTTGAATCTCATGGCGACCATAGGTTAGCAATGGCATTTTCTCTTCTTGGATTAAAATATGATGTGGAAGTGGAAAATGGTGAATGCTTTGATGTTTCATTCCCTAACTTCATAGAGCTTATGGGAGAAATAGGCATTGAGATGGAATTAAAATAAGTTTCTAAATTTAGCTATTGGAGATTATAATATGGATGATGAGACAAGAATTAGAGAGATATTCAAAAGGTTAAATGAAATTTATACCATTCGCACTTTTCATGACCATGACCCTTATAAGGTATTGATTAGAACCATTTTATCTCAAAGAACAAGGGATGAAAATACAGATCAAGCTGCAAATGCCTTATTTGATGTTTACCCAGACATTTTTGCTGTTGCGGATGCTCCTGTTGAACATGTGCAGGAATTGATCAGGCCTGCAGGATTTTATAGGGTTAAAGCAGCTCGCATATTGGAAGTTTCTCAGATATTGATTGATCAGTATGGCGGTGAGGTTCCAAGAGAAATGGATGAAATGCTAAAGCTTCCAGGCGTAGGCAGAAAAACAGCTAATTGTGTAATTGTATTTGCATTCCAGGATGCAGCTATTCCAGTTGACACTCATGTTCACAGAATTTCTAATAGATGGGGAATTGCTGATACAAAAGAGCCTGAAGAAACTGAAATTGTTTTAATGGAAAAAGTGCCTAAAGAGCTTTGGGTGGACTTAAATGATTTGATGGTTCAGTTTGGCCAAACAATTTGTAGACCTATTGGCCCTCAATGCGATAAATGTCCATTAACAGACCTTTGTGACTATGATGCAAGTAAATTAGAATAATATTTTTATTCTTTTTTCTCTTTTTTTAAAGATTTTTATTAATTTTATACTAATTTTGTTTGACTGGTTTTATCTAAACTGATAATTGGGCTGTCTCCAACTACTTTTTTGCCTTGAATCATCAATCCATCTAATTCAAGCAGTATCTTTTTAGACTCAAGACCTCCTGCAAATCCACTGAATCCCCCAATGGTTCTGTCTGCTTTCACTGTTCTATGACAAGGAATGAGGATAGGGTATGGATTTTTAGCAAGTGCAGTGCCTACTGCCCTATATGCTTTAGGGCTGCCGATTGCTTTTGCAATATCTTTGTAGGTGTTCACAGTTCCTTTTTCAGTATTGAATTCAGCTTCCAACACTGCTCTTTGAAATGGTTTTAATTTATCTAGATTAAGATATTCTAGTGAAAATTTATATTTTCTTTCATTGAAGTAGTTGTTAATTTCTTTTAATACATTGTTTAATTGTTTTGATTTTTTATTAATAGCCAATTCTCTATCAATTTCATATTTTTCCCTAGCTATTTGTGATGATGTCTTATCGGGATTTGATAGGATTATCTCTTCAATCATGAATTGTGGTTTTTTCCTCCAGATTATTGTTATTTCCCCAATTGGGCTTGAATTAATAATGTATTTAAAGAGTGTCATTTTATCATCTTTAAGATTTTAATATATTAATATTATATTAATTTATTTTTATTTCTTAATT
>JAFRCZ010000272.1 GCA_017404125.1 Methanobrevibacter sp. | reverse complement strand
TTTTTAATATTCTCTTTCTTAATATTATCTTTTTTTAATATTATCTTTCTTAAATTTTTACGTTTTAAAAACTAATTTTATTCCCCTAATCTTTCAAAATATTTATATAACTATATAAATAAACTTAACTTTAATAAGATTTTATAGGGGAAACTATGAGAAATAAAGGATATTTATTTTTAGTGATGATATTCCTTGTTTGCATACTTAGCATGTCTGCAGTTAGTGCTGCAGATGATCTTGCAAGTGATGTCAATACTGATGACAGCCAAGAACTTATTTTAGAAGAAAACATAGAAGAAACTGTTTCAACTAGTGCAGAGGATAACCAAGAGCTTACTGCAGTAGCTAATGTTGATAGTGACAGCGCAAATACAAAACTAGAAACTTCAGCAAAAGTAAGTGAAAAATCAAAAGTTGCTGCAAAAGCAAGCTCCAAAAAGAAAACTGATTTTAAGACTGTTAAAAAAGGCAGCAAAGATAAAGCCATGGTTAAAAAAATCCAAAGGGCTTTAAAAAAGAATGGGCACTACCTTAAATACAAAAGCCATTACTTAAAAATCGATGGTTGGTACGGGCCTTACACATTTAGATCAGTTAAGCAATTCCAAAAAGCTAAAGGATTAAAAGTAACTGGAAATGTAGATGAAAAAACCGCTGAAAGACTTAAGATCATTGATAAATCAAATGCTGTAATAAAGCTTGAAAAAGGCGAAACCTTTAAAAGGGAATATAACTCTGGAAGAGCTTTTGATGCAAAGATTGTAAAGAAGAGTGATGGCAGAGGAATAGAAACAGTGCTTCGCGTTGATTACATAAAAAATGGAAATAACATAGATTATGAATTCTATTGTACAGATAATGATGGAATAAATTATATTACTCCCGATGGATTGGAAGTGGGAACCTATAAAGCAATTGTCAGTTGCGGCGAACCTGGAATAAAAGCAATTCCTAAAGCAAAAACAGTGATAATTACAAAAACTTCCATTAGACTAAAAGCAGCAGATATTAAGGTATCTGGCAACAAAAATGCACAATTGAAAGCGACTTTGAAATTTAAAAACAATGCAAAAGTCAATGAAGGAAAAGTCAAATTTACAATTGACGGCAAGTCTTATATTGTTAAAGTAAAAAATGGAATAGCAGTGAAAAATCTTAAATTAGACAATATCAAATCAGACAAATACACTGTAGAATTCCTAGGAACTAAAAACATAAAAGGCAAATCCGTCACTGGAAAAATTGTGTAAACGAAGAGTTCAAAGTTAAAATATTTTTTAAGTTTATTCTTTAAACTTATTCTTTTAACTTATTCTTTTTTTTAAAATAAAAATTTATTTTTAAATAATTTTTTCATTTTTATCTATTTTTAATATTTAAAATTCAAAATCAGTCCTAATTTCCAATATATTATCACTTTGAGCAAGTATATCCACCAGTCTTTGATCTAAATCAGCATGATTGTCTTGGTAGTCTATTTCTCCGAATTCATTTCGTATTGAATAGGCTAAATGCTCTTCATCCAAGCTAAATCTTACATTGATGTTTTCATTATTTCCCCGAGCATCAAGCCGAATCCATTTATTTAAATCCTTAATATAAACAGTATTTAAAGCATGAATCATATAGCCATCACTCTCATCATCTGCTCTTGTAAGCAACTGATAGCTAATTCCTGATGGAATTCCATTTGCTCTTAGAAGTGCTGCAAGAAGGCATGACTTAACCCAACATATACCTGTATTGTTCTTTAGCACATCACTAGCAGTTCTTGAAACTATTTTTGCTTGAATATCCCATGAATGAGGAATTTCATCTCTAACAAAGAAGTAGCTTCTTTTTATATAATCTATTTCATCACCAGATTGGTTCTTTAATTTTTGAACCTTCTGCTGAATAAGCGGATGCATATAATCAATGCTTTTTGTTTCTATTAAGAATTCTTTCAAAATCATCCCTCAATCAAAAATTTTCATCACAACGTGAAATTATTTCCTCTTTTTTGGAGAAGGAAGCTCTTCATACATTGCTTCCAACAATTCGCTTAAGAAATCTCTATCCTCTACATCATCAATGAGAATCATTTCCTTTGCACCTTCATAAGGTAATTCCATACTTGCATCAGGCATCATCGCAACAGCTGATTTCACTGGTTTTACAAGAAAACGGTCATCGTAAATACCTCCAATGATTTTTCCACGATAATAAATGATATATTCACCCATCATTGCCCTATAAGTTATATCATCCAAATCTGATAACTGCTCTAAAATATATTCCAAATACTCCTTGCTTGATGCCATATTATCACCTTAATCAAACCACGATTCATTATCAGTTTTATCTTTATTCTGTTAGTTAGTTTATTATTAATAATATTTTTCTCTTATAAAAACTATTTTCTATCTAACTTATATTATTTTTGAAAAGTCTTAAAGTATATTCTAACTTAAACCACATTAAACTTAAATATTTATAAAAAGAATATATTACCATGACTTTCATGAATGATAATGCAAATATGAAACAGTTCCAATTGATTAAATTCCTAAATGAAAACTGCAATGATGATCATGTGATATCAAAAATTTCAATCGTGCTTCGTCGAGACCAAATAGAAGCCCCTTATTATATGGTTACTAAAATCAGACTCTCTACTTGCATTGATAGACCAGAAAATGAACTTATTCATGCAATGGATATAATAAACCATGCTAGAAGGTATAATTTAACTGAAAACAAATATAATGAAATCAAATCAATGCTTATTGATGAATTTGATAACGATGAATCTAAGCAAGTGAAAATCCTTAAGAAGGATGAAGAGCTGAAGATAGATTTAATGACTATAAATGATGAAGAATTCCTGAATCTTTTTAATAGCCATCAGGAACTTTTTGATAAAATAGATAATTTAATCGATTAGAAAATTCATATTACTTAAAAGTGAAAAAAACAATTGAAGATAATGGGGGAAGATGCAATGATTAGCCAAGAGGAAAAAGATAAAATCAAAGAAGAGATAGTTACTAAAGTAAACTCAATTTTAGAGAAAAACAACGAATCATACAGAATGGACAAAGTAAATGTCCTAAACAAAGCGGATTCCGTTAAATTCATGGGTACTTACAGAGTCTATGACAGAAGAAAATACAACTCCATCTCAAGAGAAATTGAGACTTTCTTAAAGAAATATGGGGACGTTAGCATAAATAGTAAAAAGATCAGGGACAGTGGCATGAAATTTACCACTGTTAGCTTTAATTTCGAATTATAAAAATAAAATTTATTTATTTCTTTAAACAGGTTTTACGAAACCTAATATTTTTTCTTATTTTCATTTCTTTTATTTCAAATATTCTCTTTTTATAAATACTAACTACTTTTTTAAAATCAAAAGACAAACTATATATTAAATGTTATGAATATATATTCATAATAAATATATATTCATAATGAAAACTCTTCATTAGAATATGACAATTGGAAAAACTATAAGGAGAGAATGAATGGTTAGGCCAAAGATTGAGAGAAGAATTGTAAAACAGCCTGATTACACTTGCCTAAAACACGATGATGTTTTGGAAAATAGTCAAGAAACAATTAAAATGAATCTTGATGAATTTGAAGCCATCAGATTAGGCGATTATCACAATATAAAGCAAAAAGAGGCTGCAGAATTAATGGGAATATCACAGCCAACATTCCACAGAATAATCAATTCTGCAAGAAAGAAGACAGCTATGTCTTTAATTGAAGGAAAGAAGATTGAAATAAACAATGAAAATTATTACACAGAGGATAAAATGTACATATGCAAAGACTGTGGATTCCAATGGAACAATCCAAAAAAAGAATATACCAACTGTCCAGATTGTCAATCTGAAAATATTGAAATAGTTAAAGATAACTCAAATAATAGTTATGCTAACAATAAAAATCCAATTGAAAATCCACAAATGTTTAATGTTCCTGAAGCTTCCAAATATCCTTTAAATGAAAGAAGATCTTTTGGAGGTCCTGGAAGTGGTAGAGGACCATCAAAAGCATGTGAATGTCCTAATTGTGGTTATACAGCACCTAAAATTAGAGGGTTCCCATGTAGAAATATAAAATGTCCTGAATGTGGAACTCCTCTATGCGGATCAAATCACAAATAATAAATTAACTTAAAAAAACTAATTAGGATATGAAAAAATATCAAAATTTATATTAATAATATCGTTTATAAATAAT
>JAFRCZ010000271.1 GCA_017404125.1 Methanobrevibacter sp. | reverse complement strand
TTGTTGAATTCCAGATCGGTTCTCCGGAATTATAAAAATAGTAATAATTTTTTGAAGATTTTTAAAGAATAAATTGAAAATAATATATGAAAAAAATTAAAAAAAATGAAAGAAAAAAAGATTAAATACTAACTATTTAGCCCCAAAAATTAGAAAACGGAGAGTAAGCCTCTTCTTCATCATTTTCTTCTTCCTCATCATCATAGTCATAACCTTCTTCTATATCATCATAACTAATTGATTCGGCAGAATCCTCTTCATCTTCAATTGACTTAAGGGATTTGAGATTGAAAACATTTATATTTTCTCTTTCTGGCTTTTCAATTGAATCATCATTGAAGAATCCAGATTCCAAAATGGAATCATCTGAAGAACTGTCATTTCCTTCAAATCTTTCATTATAGATGAAGCCATCATCTTTTGTAGAATCAAATATATCATCTTCTTCAATATCATTAAATTTGGATTCATTGAAAGAAGAAGCTATTCCAAACTCCTCAAATCTAGACTCAGAAGATGAAGACCTTACACCAAATTCCTCAATGTCATCAAACTTGAAATTGCTTTTAAAGTTATTGTAATCCAAATCCTGCTTATTTGTATCCGCTAAAATGAATGCTGTTTTAATGATTTTAAGCCAATCCAATGCATCTTCCTTGGACTCTGCACAAATAGCTCCCTGACCTATCATAAGGTTTTTAGGGCGGAAATTATCAGTGCTTATTAAAATAAATTTATAGACATCTTGAGAGAGGTATTCTCCAAACAAATCATACCATAAGTCATTTAAGGAATAGACTTCCAATGAATTCTTGCTGTGAATTCCTTCAAACCTTGACTTTAAATCAGAATAATCAGATTTTATTTGATCCAATTCCCTTTGAAGAATTCTCACTTCTTCCAAGAGCTTTTCATTTTTCTCTCTAAGAGATTTTGATTCTTTTATTAGTAGCTCATTTTCCTTACTTATCTTATCATATTTCAAGGATTCCTCATCAAAATCGTTTTTCAATTCATGATACTTTCTTTTTGAATTGTTGATTGAAGACAAATTGGAAATGCTGTACAATCCTCCACGAATAATTGAATTGGCAATCTCATCTTCAATGATGTTTTCATCACTGTAATCACCGTATTCATAGCCATTCAATTCATCAAGTGAAGGGAGCTTTAGATATTCTATGTAATTGAACTCATTCTTTAATGATTTCTTGAAGCTTTGATATAATCTATTGCCCTCAGCGTTGTTTTCTGTAGCTATTAAAACCAAATCTGCACCAATTACAGTATTTTTAGCTATTTCAATGTCATTAGTTGGAATGATTGAAGATATGTTTACATTGAAATTGGATAAATCAAAATTGCTTACTGCCTTAGAAAGGAATTCTAAATGATCTAAACTTGTTAAGATTATTCGAACATCAACCAATTCACCATTATTTAAATCATTTGAAAAATTATCCTCGAAATCATTAAAGCTATAATCATTTTCTTCAAAATCATTATTCATTTTAAACACCCATTTCTAAAGCTTATTAAAAAATTTTAACTTTAATCATTAACTATTGATCTTCTTATGCCAATTCCATGCGGATTCAACAATGTCTTCCAATTCTGGAATTTGAGGTTTCCATTTCAATATTTCTTCTGCCTTTTTAGAGTCTGCTATTAAAATATCAGGATCTCCAGGACGCCTTTCATCTATTATTACCTCAAAATCAACTCCAGTAACTTTTTTACAGGTATCAATAACTTCCTTTACTGAAAATCCAGTCCCATTTCCCAAATTGAAAATATTGCTGTCATTGAATGGCTCCTCCAAATATTGCAATGCCTTTAAATGAGCATCTGCCAAATCATTTACATGAATATAATCTCTAATGCAAGTGCCATCAGGGGTACTGTAATCGTCACCAAAAATAGATATGCTTCCTCTTTTACCGATAGCAGCATCCAAAACCAAAGGAATCAAATGGGTTTCAGGATTATGATTTTCACCAATCTCACAGTCCAAGTCTGCACCAGCTGCATTGAAATACCTTAAGGAAACATATTTTAAGCCGCCAAAATCAGATTCGTCCTTCAGAAGGTTTTCAACCATCAATTTTGATTCTCCATAAGGATTGATTGGCTTGAGTTCATTTTCTTCACTGATAGGAATTGATTTTGGAATTCCATACAATGAAGCTGTCGATGAAAAGATGAATTTCCTTACTCTGAATTCTTTCATAACTTTAAGCAGATTCAGAGTATTCTCATAATTGTTTTTAAAGTATTTTTCAGGTTCTTCAACAGACTCTGCAACAGATGAAAAGGCAGCAAAGTGCATTACTGCTTCAATGTCATTGTTTTGAAAAATCTCCCTTACTGTTTCGGTATCACTTAAATCAGCATTGACTAATTCCCCCCATTTAACTGCAGATTTATGCCCTTTGGATAAATTATCCAACACTATTGTTTCATAACCTGAATCATTAAGTAATTTATTAACATGGGAGCCTATGTATCCTGCTCCTCCAGTAACTAGAATCATATTATCACATAATAATTATTGAATTAATAAAATAGTTTCCATTTCTAGATTGTAAAAATATTTGATATTTATTCTATGATTGAACATTATATTCATAATTACTTTATTTTAATCAATATATAACTTTTTACCTAAATTAAATAAAAATAAAGGAAAATTAATAGAAAAAGAGTGAAATAAATAATTAAAACTAATAAAAAAAGAAAAATGGAAATTTAAGAATTAAAAATAAAAAAAGAAAATAATCCCAACTAGTGGAACCATTTTTGGTCAAGGTTTTTGCAGGCCGAAGGCCTGGAAAAAGCTTGGCTATAAGAATAATTTACGTAATTTTAAAGCTGCGCTTGGTTGAACTTTAATTAAAGCCTTTACAAGTTCAGTGGTTCCAAGAGTTTCAAATTCAATGTCTTGGAAAGCTTTAGCAATGCTGTTTAAGTCATCATCACCTAAAGACCATAAGTAGTCACAAGCTTTGGAATACTTATCCATATCGTGACCCATTGCCTCGTCAACCAAATCCTCATATTTCTTAAGGAATTTTTTAGAGCAGTCCCCAGCTGCAATAGCCTCAGCAGCAACTTGGCCAGCTAATTTACCACCAGTAATACCACTGGTGATTCCTCCACCAGTTAATGGGTTAACTTGACTTGCTGCATCTCCACAAAGCATAATGTTGTCTGAAAACATTTCCTTTACAAGACCACCAACAGGGTCTCCACCTACATTCAATTCAACCGGTTGAGCATCCTTAAGTGCGTAACAGTTGTTTACAGCATCAACCAAGTATTCATAAGCGGATTTTTCAGCCATTTCAGGAATAATAGCAAGTCCAGCATTTACAATGTCCTCACCTTTAGGGAATAGCCAGAAGTATCCTCCAGGTGCTACGCTACCAAAGTAGAACTCAAGAACATCGTTTCTTTCCATTTTAGCATTACACATTTCAAACTGAACTCCAGCTTCCATATGTTTAGGTTTAGTGATAGCCTTAAGTCCTGCCCATTTAGCTACATGAGACTCTGGACCATCCGCACCAATAAGGATTTTGGCATTAATATCGTAAACTTCTCCCATGCATTCACAGGTTACTGTGTAAGATCCATCTTCTTCTTTTTTAAGACCTTTTGCTTGGGTTTTAATTCTGATTTCTGCTCCTGCTCTACCTGCTTCCATAGCTAAATGCTTATCGAAAACTTTTCTTTCTAAGATGTAACCTGCTTCAGGCAATTCAACTACATCATTAGTCAGCCATACATCTGTTCCATCTGGAGCGATTAATCTGATACCTTCAATTTCTTGGGTAATCCAATGAGGATCAGCTTCAAGTTCCAAAATTTCAAAGGTTCTTTTGGAAACACCTTCTGCACATCTTTTAGGAGCCCCGATTTCAGATTTCTTATCCATGAGAATTACTTTTGCTCCTCCTTTTGCAGCAAATCTAGCTGCAGTAGAACCAGCAGGTCCTGCACCAATAACTAATACATCAGTTTTAATCATAATAATCAATCCTTACTTATTCCTCTTCCATTTCGAGTGCTGCTAAAGGACAAGCATCCACACAAATTCCACAATTATTACAGTTATCATCAAAAACTAAAGCAGTTTCTTTTACTTCTATGCAGTTTCTTACACAGACACCTGCGCAACAACCGCAATAGGAACACCAATCTTTTACAATCATATTCTAGTCTCCATAATAAAATTTCAATTAAATTTTTATTAAATTTAAATTAATATCAAATAATTAGTATAAAATCATTTTATTTTAAAATATTTTAAAACAAATTAAATAAAATGA
>JAFRCZ010000270.1 GCA_017404125.1 Methanobrevibacter sp. | reverse complement strand
TTGTTTTCGACGCTGGAGTTGTCCTAAATATCTATATTAATATTTGTTCTTATAGTATATAACTGTTTTGATATATTCAAACATTTTGTATATGTACTAATATTTAGGCATACCTAAACTTTTATATATGATGAAAACAAACTATAATTAAAGATATTTAGGCACACCTAAATTTTAGATATCTCAACCAAAATAATCTGTCATAAATCGCTCAAATAAAAAATCTAATAATAGGTTTTTCTATATATCTTTAAATTCTCGGAGGTGAAATGTTGGGAAGAAGCAAAAGTGGAATTTGTGGAAAAAAACAAATTAAACCTAATAAGCGAGAAAGAAAAAGAGATCCGAAAGTCGTATCTTTTAGAAAATGATTTTTGGAACTCTAAACCATAACTTTATTTCCTCTAAAATATAAACACACACAAATCAACAAAACACGAAAAAATCATCTTCAAAATTTAAACAAATCAAAACACACACATCCAATAAAAACCATATAATTCAAATCAATTAGGGGTTAAAAAAGTTTTTCGCTTTTCTAAGTTAAAGATTAGAAAAGCTTAATCAAGGCAAACAAAAAGGATTCAATCTTTTTTGTTGCTATGGTTGATTATTGCTATTTTTTTTAATATTTTACAGGTGCTATTATGTCAAATATGGCGGAAGCAAGAAGAAAAATACATGAAAGAGATGAAAGAGTAAAAAAAGAGAATAAGTCTGAAGTCAAGAAAATAAGAAATTTCTTCTTTGGCTGTTGCAATGATAAGGGAAGCAAAAAAGTAAAGGAACATAAATAAAAAAGATTTTTAAATTAAACAAGAATTAAATAAAAAAATAAATTAGAAATAACTTTATTAAAATAATATTTTTTTTTAAAAAAAGAAAAAAAATCATGGAATAATTAAAGGTTTATTCCATTTCTTTTTAAGATTTTTCTAGGATTATCGACAGTAGCTTTCAATACCTCTTCTTTTGTCATTCCTGCCCCTAATCCTATTTCCATTGCCCTTTCAAAAGTGATTATATTGTCTGGAGAGTGGGTGTCTGTATCAATTAAAAGGTCATTTCCAACTTCTCTTGCAATGTTTGATACATGACCGTTTCCTAAGCAATGGCCTTTTCTAGCGCTGATTTCTAATGCAACATCATTCTTTTTAGCCAATTCTGCCTCTTCTTTTGTGATTAAACCAGGATGGCCCAATATGTCAATTTCCTTACAGTTGACAGCCGCGAAATTAGTGCCTTCAACTACAGGCTCATTCAATGTTTCACCATGGACGACAACAATCTTTGCACCTAATTCACGGGCTTTGTCTGCCAAATCTGGAATGGATTCAACTGGTGCATGGGTAATTTCAGCACCTAAAACAACTGTAATGTCCCAGTTGTTGTTGATGTCATCAATTGCAGCACTGATTTCAGGGATGGTATTGATGTTTGAGTAATCAACATGATCGGTAATAGCTATTGCTTCATGTCCCAATACAAGCGCTCTTCTTGCAAGTTCAGAAGGCAAAAGTTCTCCATCACTGAATAAGCTGTGCATATGTAAATCAATTCTTTTATAATTCAATAATATCTCTCCTTCGAGTAAAATTATTATAGTTCATTTCATCTTTAACTTTTTTGATTTTAAGATTCCCTTTTTATTTTTATAAATTTATAAACTTTTATAAATGTTAAAGATAAAATTTATATTAAATAAATCTTAATAATCTATTGATATTTATAATTTTATTCTTATAATTAATAAATATAATTAAAAATTTAGAGTCAATTGTGATTTAAATTAGCAAATATTTAATCAATTTAATTTAAACTAATCAATTAAATTCAAAAGTGAAAAAAATGATATCTGTATTTGTTCCATCCCATATCACTGGTTTCTTTAGCATTTTCGATAATGAAGATCCTTTGCTCAAAGGTTCTTTAGGTGCAGGAGTGCTATTGGATAAGGGAGTTATCACTGAAATAGATAAGAATGATGAAGTTGATTCAAATGGTTTATCTATTTTAATCAATGGTAAAAAAGATGACTACAATGAAGTGATTATTCTAAAGACAATTGAATTGATGGATAATGAATTAAATAATGAAGAAATCATGTTTGATTTGAAAAATGTCATTATCAGACAAACTATTCAAGTTCCAATAGGATGCGGGTTTGGAACTTCCGCTTCATCAGCTGTTGGAACAGCAATCTGCATAAACGAATACTTCAATTTAGGTTTGTCAATGGAAGAATGCGGCCAGTATGCCCATTTGGCTGAAGTTGAACTTAAAACAGGGCTTGGAGATGTTATTGCTGAATTGTCTAAGGGAATAGTCCTTAGAACCAAGCCAGGAGCTCCAGGATTTGGGCAAGCAAAGTCTATCGTGCCTCATGAAAAGGAAGGATTTGGAGTATTCGAATCATTGAAGAGTGATTTTTATGTGATTACAAAATCTTTAGGAGAGATATCAACAGCTTCAATCATACAAGATCCAAAGCATAAGAAGATAATTACACAAGTTGGATTGGAGATAGGTGAGGAATTCAATAGGAAAGAGGATGGAATTGTCATTGGCTCCAAATTCAAGAATAAGTTCAATGTGGCTGTTGACAGTGAATTCAATGAAGAGGAAACAATCAAGAAATTCATGAAAGTATCATTGAAATTTGCCAAAAAGACTCATTTGATAAATGATGATTTATTGAAGATTGTACATAAATTGCATGGAAGAGTCCTTGGAAGTTCTATGGCAATGTTAGGAAATACCATGTTTGCAATAGCAAATGAAGATCAAAAATTGAAATTAGAAGCGGAATACTATAATGAATTTGACTTTTATAAACTGGATACAGAGGGTATTCGCATCAAAAAAGATTAAGTAAAGGGGATAATATGATAAAGCTTAGCTATGACATGAAGGTTTACAGACAGCATTTAAGGGAAGTTCTGGAAAAGACAGACAATGTTGTTGAATTGGGAGCCCATGTAGGGAAATCAAGTGAAATAATTCTATATAAATTGACTACTGGACGCTTAATCAGCATAGACAATAGCCCTGAAGCCATTGAACCGATGGAAAGGCTTTCAAGATACAATGACAATTTCACATTTATTAGCGGAGATGTCAGGCTTCATGAAACCTTAGAGCAGGTTGCCAAAATGATAGGCCGATGTGATGTATTGTCCATTGATTTAGGTGGAGGATATCATCCAGACACTGTCTTTAAGGTTTTTTATATATGGTCTTCTACCTTGAAGCCAAGGGATGTCTTAATCAGAAATCAAGGTTTGATAGATTTTGTAAACACTGTGCAATATGATGAAGAATTTGAATCAAGTGAGGGATGGCTTGAATCATGTGGAAATCAAGGAATTCCTCCTCAAATTAAGGAATTCAGTCTATGGAGCGATAAGATAGAGTAATTTCCTTAATGTTTTTATTTTTTTATTCTTTTCATAATTCTATTTTTTCAGACTTATTTAGCCTTATTTTTTTAATTAAAATTTTTTCTAACGTTTTTTTCCATCAAAATTATTTATTAAAGTTTATATATGGCTACATTTATAACTATTAAATATATTAAATAAGTTAACTTTTAAATGTATATTTTATTGAAAAGATGATATTATGAAATTTAATAAACTAATGATTTTCTCTATTATTTTAATTGCTATGCTTACATTAGGAGTCGTTAGTGCAACGGACTCAGATAGTATATCAGATATAGGTGATAGTGAAGACATTTCAATTGATGGGAGCTCATTTGAAAATGATAATACTTTAGCAATTGATGAGGATTCTGTCATTGCTGAAGGAGACGGAGAATCAGAATTATTGGATTATGATTATGATGTGGATGTCTCTAATGAAGTTTATCCTTGGAATTCAATAATATCACTTTCGATGCCTGACGATGCAAATGGTACTTTCAACATTTCATTTGATGATAATGAGTCAAAAACTATACCTGAAGCACATCTTTTCACTATTTTTAACACTAAAAAAATCAACTTCTTAGATTATAATGATAGTGCTTTGGAATATGGAAAAGAGCATAAATTAAATCTTAAATATTTTAATGACAGTAAATATTTCGGATTTGATTATAATTTTACTTTTATGTTAAATTACATTAAATTTGAAGTTCCTGAGGACATATCTATCATGGAAAGCGTTTATCAAAATTTAATTGTTTCAATTCCTTCAGACGGAATTGGAAAGGCAGCTTTTTTCCTTGATGGTGAGCAGATAGGATATGCTCAGCCTTTTATTGTAAATGGTAATTGTGCTCAAGTTAAGTTTATTAAGAATGATTTGTTTGATGAGAACGATTTCAAATGGTTGGGTAAGCATAATTATGAATTCAGGTATTTTGATGGAAATTATGATAATGCAAGTCAAAAAGGCACTATAGATGTAGTTTTTTATGAATTGATTTGTCCTGATGTAATTGTAAAGGGATCTGATTTTAATGAAGACATTACAGTCAATTTGCCATTTGATGCATTTGGCTCATTAAAGCTTATTGCCGATGGAAAGGAATTGACTCCTAAGCAAACCTTCTATCGTGATGATCTGACAACCTATGTCTTTAATCTATCATCATTGGACTGCAAGGAATATGATGCTGCACTTGTCTATTCAGGAGATGGACATTATCCTGCATTCAATAGGACAGTCTCATTTAACTTGGACTATTTAGTGGAGATATATCCTGATAGCTATACTTTAAATAAGAGCGTAAGTGATGAATTATATCTTGAATTGCCGATTGAGTTCCCGGAAGGCAAAACATTTAAATTAACTGTCGATGGACTAGATGATCCATTCACTGAAATATACAGTAGGGAAGAATACAATACTGTCGCACGCTTTGACATTTCAGAATTGTATGCTGGAACTTATGATGCTAAAGTTGTCTTTGAAGGTGATTCGCAATTTCCTGCAAAAACTGTTGATTTAACCTTAAACAAGAGATATGCAATTCATTTCAATAATTGGCATGATATTTTTGAAGACACTTATGTTACCTTAAAATTACCTGATAATGCAACTGGAACTTTAAAAGTATGGGATAATTATACTAAATTTAATGCAAGCATTCCATTAAATCAACCTGAAGGCAATTACCCTGGAGGAAATTACAATTATACAATATCTGTTTCAAATGGCTTTAAATTAGTCAATTGCACCATTCCTAATACTGTTTTAGGATTAACTGATTCAGAAACTAATTATCTTGTCGTGAAGTATGATGGCAATGATTACTTTGTCATTGATAGCTTTTATGATGATGGAGACTCAGACCCTTCATATATTTCCATTTCTCCAAGAATGAACCTTCCAATAGTCTATGCAGGCAAAGATGCTAATTTCACCTTTGAAATGCCAAGTGATGCAAAAGGCAGATTATTGGTTCAGATAGAAGGAAAAACATATTATAATGGCACTTTGAAAAACGGTAAGGCTACTTTCAAATTGCCAACAACTAAAGTGGGAGATTTCTATTTCTATTATGAATATACTGGAGATGCCAAATATGGGTCTTCCAGAACTATCCGTGACACTTCCACATTTACTGTAAAAGGCAAAATGCCTAACATAAACCTTACTATGCCGACTTACTTGGTTAAAAACTGTTACAATACAATTAAGTTTACCTTCCCTGGAACAAGCTTTAACGGCAATCTTAGGTTAAGGTTGGATTATGGAAATTATCGCTATGAATACAAAAATGTTTCAATAGTTAAAGGGGTTGGCACTCTAAAGATACTTCCTAAGTATCAAGGCAAGGTAAGAATATTCTATGATTATGCTTACAAGCATTATGCTGCACATTGGGAATGTTTTGGTGACTTTAAGGTATACAAACTCACTTCCAAGAATGTGACTAAGTATTATACTGACAGCAAGAAACTTAATGTTGCCATTGTAGACAATCACAACAAGGCAGTTCCAAATGGCCAGGTTATTTACTTCTACTACAAAGGTAAGAAAATAGGCAATGCAACAACTAAAAATGGTGTTGCTTCATTTAAACTTAACTATAAGCCCGGAACTTACATTATAAAGGTCTATTACAAAGGCACTTATGTAAACAGGAAAGTTATCATTAAGCCAATATTGACATTCAAGGCAGTTAAGGTAAAAAGATCTGCTAAAAAGTTAGTTTTAACTGCAAGCCTTAAAAAGGTCAACGGCAAATATCTTAAGGGTAAAATAATCACATTCAAGTTTAATGGAAAGACTTACAAGGCAAAAACTAATTCAAAAGGAGTTGCAAAATATACCATTAAACGTGCAGTGCTAAAGAAATTAAAAGTAGGTAAGAAAATTAAAATTCAGGCTACTTATTTAAAAAACACTGTTAAAAGAACAGCAAAAGTATATAGATGAATTTTATTTTCTTTAATTATTTTTTTCTTTTTTAGTTTATTCTTTTAATTAACTCTTTTTTATTTTATTTTTCCTATTTATTACTTTTTTTGAATAATTCTGATTTTTGTATTACTTTTTATTTTTAATAATCATATCCCACTATTTTTACAAATACATTTATAAAATATAAGGATAATATATTATAATGATATAAAATAAAATCAATTATTTTTTTAAGGAAGGAATATATTATGAAGCGAAGACAAAAACTTATTATAGCAATTCTTTCTGTTATTCTTATCTGGTTATTATTTGTTATAGGGAGCTTTTTCATAGGTGGTCCTGACTTGACTGCTGAGAATAAGACTATTCTAGTTTTGGCTGCTGATAAGTATGAACAGTCAAATGGTGGAGTGGACATGGCATTTATTGTTCGTTTAGAAGATGGGCATATTAAGAACTATGAACCATTCTATCCTGGTGGAATGGTGCACCCATCACAACCGGCTCCTGGAAATCTGAGAGGCAATATGCGTATGCACGATTGCCTTTGGAATGGCGTTGAAGAAGGTATGCAGTATGCAAAAGAAATTGTAGAGTACCATAATGGAATTCATATTGATGCTGTTGTTCTAATCTATAATGAAGGATTGGATAATATTATTGATTCAGTAAGGCCTCTTGAAGTGGATGGTGAAGTAACTACACTTAGTGCAACAGACATTATCCGTGAAAACGATAATTATAATGGATATAAAGGCAATAGCGGTGTTACTGGTACTATGAACAGAGGGGATGCTGTAATGGTATTGGTTAAGGCTCTTTCCAATGCTGCTAAAGATCCAAATAAAAAGGAAACTATGGTTAAAGCGGCTATGAATGAGTATAATAATGGAAATATCTTTATGACTCCAAAAGGTTCTTTTGCACGTTTACTCGCTACAAAAGGATTTGAAAGCATTGTATAAATTTTAATAATTTATACAATTATATTTTTTTTAATTTTTCTAATTTTTAACAATTGTTATAAAACAATTTTATTATTTTCCTTTTTTTATATTTTTAAAATTGAATTTGAAGTATTTTAATGTTCTAAAAAATTTTGAAAAATTAAAAATAGAATAAAAGACTTATTTTAAACTGTTTGCAGCTTCTTGACCAGCTAGATAACCTGTAGCAAAGGCTATCTGCAAGTTATAGCCGCCAGTTGGTCCAGCCACTTCAAGAACTTCTCCTGCAAAGTACAGGCCTTCAACAAATCTTGATTGAAGTGTTTTGGAATCGATCTCCTTGGATTTGACTCCTCCAATGGTAACTTTAGCAAGGTCCATTTCCAATGATTCTATTTCTATAGGATGCCTTTTAAGGTTCTCAGCTATTTTGTTTTTATCCTTTTTGGTAATGTTAGCCATTGTTTTACTTGGGCTGATATTGATTTTCATTAGGAAATAGTCAATGAAATTAGATGGAAGGAACTTTTTCATATAAGTTTTAATTGCCATCTTTCCATTGTCTGGAGTGTCTTTGGTAATTTGCTCTTTAATTTCCTCTTCAGTTAAATCAGGGGTGAAATCAATAGTTATCTTATCAGTATGCAATTCCAGATTTTCAATCTCTTCATCATCCTTCATATTTAGGTTTTCATCTAAAATGCTAAATTTAGACTTTTCAATCAATAGATTGCTTAAATCGATTACTGCAGGGCCGGTCAATCCAAAATGGCTGATCAACACATCTCCTCTAACGGAAACCTTTTTCTTTTTATCCTTAAAGGAAAGCTCAACATCATTCAAAGTCAAGCCGCTTAAACTTCTAAGCAAAAAGTCATCAACATTGAATGAAACAAGTCCAGGTTTAATATCGGTAATGGTATGATTCATTTTGGATGCTATCTTATATCCATCTCCAGTGGAACCTGTTTGTGGGTATGTAATGCCTCCTGTGGATACTACAATCTTTGATGCATTTAAGGATAGGTTGTCATTTTCTATTAAAAATACTGGCTCCATCTTTTCATTTAATTCATGCTCTATGTCATTGGCATTAATTGGAGAGTTAAGATGTATATCCACTCCTAATTCTTCAAGATATTCCTCTAAAATGTCTAGAATGTCTTGGGCATCTTCACTGTCTGGGAAGATTCTCTTTTTATCCTCTATATGGAATTCAAGGTCTTTCTCTTCAAAGATAGCAAGCAATTTATCTTGAGGCAAGGTGTACAATGCATGTTTAAGGAAGTTCTTGTTTTTATTGTAATAGTTCAATTGGTCATGGATTGGAGTGTTGTTTGCAATATTGCAGCGACCTCCTCCAGTCATGAGAAGCTTTTTGCCTAAGGCATCATTCTTCTCTATTATGCACACGGTTTTTGGACCCAATTCCTGAGCTGCCTTTATTGCAGCCATCATGCCTGCTGGCCCTCCTCCTATAATTGCCACTTTATATTCTTGCATGTTATTACCTTGAATTTAGATTTTTTTTAAAGTTTAAAATTTTTAAAATAGTTAGTTTGAATTTAGTAAAATAAGTTAAAAATAGTATTTTTTATTTTTTTTAATAAAAGAAAAATAAATAAGGGAATTCCTTATTTATTGATTTTTTTTTAATTAATTTTTTTATATTAATTTTTTTTATTTATTTTGATTAACCTCTGGAGTTAATCTGTGTCTGTCTCTTGGGAAGAGAACAGTTTCCCTAATGTTTTCAACACCAGTCAAGACCATAGCTAATCTGTCTGCACCTACACCCCAACCTGCATGAGGAGCCATACCGTATTCGAATGCTTTCAAGTAGCTTCCGAATCCATCAGGGTTTAAGTCTCTTTCAACCATTTGTTTTACTAAAAGGTCGTATTGGTGAACCCTAGTTGAACCTGAGGAAATCTCTAGGTTTTTGTACATCAAGTCAAAAGCATGGCTGATTTCTGGAGTGTCTTCATAAGGCATAGCATAGAATGGCTTGATAGCTGATGGCCAATCGGTTAAGAAGTAGAAACCTTCTTGAGTGTCTCCTAAAGCTTTTTCAGCTTCTCTGGATAAGTCTTCTCCCCATTCCATATCGATTCCTTTAGAATTGATAATGTCTACTGCATCATCGTATTTAACTTCTGGGAAAGGACCTTCAGGAATAGCACTTAAATCGTATTCTAAAATTTCCAATTCTTTTGCACAGTTTTCTTTGGTGGATTTAAGCACTGCAGTGATCATGCCATCCAATACTTTCATTACATCAACATCATCTGCAAATGAGATTTCACAGTCAATGGAAACCGCTTCGTTCAAGTGTCTTAAGGTATCGTGCTCTTCAGCTCTGAAGATTTGGCCGATTTCAAATACCTTGTCGAATCCAGCGCCCATCATCATTTGTTTGTATAATTGTGGGGATTGTCCGAGGAATGCTTCCTTTTCAAAGTAAGTGATTGGGAAAAGTTCAGTTCCTCCTTCAGTAGCGGAAGCTACAAGCTTAGGAGTGTTGATTTCAATCATGCCTTGTTAGTAGAAGTATTCACGAACGGTTTTAAACATGTTAGCTTTTATCTTGAAGATAGAGCTTACGTTTGCTTTTCTTAAATCCAAGAATCTTGAGTTTAATCTGGTATCTATTTCAGCTTTTACCTTTTCTGTTGGATCCATTGGCAATGGCTGTTTAGCTGGGTTTAGGATAATTACTTCAGCTGGAATGATTTCTACACCATTTGGTGCTTTTCCTGCATCCTGTACAGTACCTTTGATTGCAACTACAGAGTCTTTTCTGAGTGCTCTTAAATCATCTAAGATGCTTGCATCCACTTTTTTGCTTGGTGCAGTGATTTGAACCAATCCATCTCTGTCTCTGATGATTACAAAGATGATTCCACCTAAATCTCTTATTTCATGTACCCAACCCATAATAAGGACTTCTTCCCCACTGATTTCTGGGTTTACGTCTTTGGAATAATGAGTTCTTCTTAAGTCGCCTAATAAATAATCCACTTATATCGCCTCGATTATATTTACATAATTTATTATTAATTTAAAATATTTTAATATTTAATAATTATAAAAAAATTATAATATTTATTTTATTTTTTTAATTTATTTAAATTTAGTCTTTATTCATTCTTATCCAATCTTACTTTAACTGAATTTGCATGAGCATAGAAACCTTCATATTCAGCTATTGGAATGACTGTCTTTGCAAGCTCTTCGATTCCTTCCTTTGTAATGGTCTGAACAGTAGGCTTTT